>CAZPDN010000011.1:0-420 GCA_964585435.1 uncultured Gammaproteobacteria bacterium | reverse complement strand
ACACAGCAACCTGTGACACCAACGCCTTCCGTTGGTGCACCGTCCACGACACCAGCTGTCGCAGACATGCCTGCTGTGCCAGATTTCGGCACGAAGCTCTAGTTCCTGTATCGCGCGCGATTGAGTAGAAAGATGCAGACACACATAAAAGCGTGTGCGAGAGCGACAATTCCTAGATAGGCCGTCATATTCTTGGACACTTCCACAACAACATGCTGTTGAAGTATGTCTGCAAGTGAGAGTGTTGAAACATACAGATATGCTCCCGCACATATGCCAATTGGAATAAGCATCAGACTGTGTTTGAGATCTTGCTTGGAGAGAAACATGCACGAAGATAGTACGAACAGCCCATAGACGCCAAGTACATTGGCCAACAGTGTCTCCTGAGGAAGGAGCTGGAGAGAAAACACACCATAC
>CAZPDN010000010.1:0-11033 GCA_964585435.1 uncultured Gammaproteobacteria bacterium | reverse complement strand
AGCTGGGATCTGGGCTCCGTGTCCTGGTTGCCAGCCTCAAGAAGACCTGAAAACTCGTGTGAGTGAGTACGACGCATCCCTCACTCCACACACTTAGTTACAACAGGGTGCGGTGAGGGATGAAGTCTCACCGCTTGTCAGACTCATGATTGGTCGTTGTCTCCATTTCTGAAAGACCTGGCCATCATCCTGAGGTAGTTGATCGTGCCAACTCCGATCAGCACAATGAACGCAAGTCCAAACAGAACGTCACTCTTCGTCATTGTCCAGCCTCCTTCTTGGAGTTTGTTTTGCGATTGCCACCATGCTGCCAAACAGCACGAGCACAATCACGAAAATGAATGCGCCGAACACTAGGTTCTTCAAAACGTCTATCAGTTCAGCCGTCATGTGATGAACTCCTGAATCATGTGGTGAAACGTAGTGTATCACCCGGTATGAAATCGCACGGAGCACAATCTCATCCCGGATGACACATCATCCCTCATTTTCAAACGTGCGCAACCACCAAAAAAGCGTATGATTTTGGAGGTGCTGAAGCAAGTATACCAGATGGAGCGGTGGAGCCCGAAGTGGGAATCGAACCCACGACCTCTTTCTTACCAAGAAAGTGCTCTACCACTGAGCCATTCGGGCAGGAACAGCTACTCCAACGCTGTCCAATGAGGTATATTATACTATAGATATGCCTGCAAAAAAGATTGACCTAGCGGAGAAAATTCAGGCCGAAAAGCGCCTTGCGGTAAAGCGAAAAGTCATGTTTGCCCTCGTACTTGTTGGCCTCATAGGTGTTGCAAATGCGTACGCACTCACTCGGCAACGTCCAAGCGCACCGACAAAGACTCACACAGCACCTCCACAGACAGAGAAGAGTGTTCTTGGAAAAGCAAATCAACGGGAAATACAATCATATTCGGAGCTACTCGATACGTCGAGAGAGATAACACAAGATATCTCTCAACAGACAGATGAAGTAATCTCTCAAACAAAAGAGCATCTCACTCAGAAAGTCGACGAGGCAATTTATACCTCCACAATTAAACCCATCATCGACAAAATCGAAAGCCTGCCATCTTCTCAGCAGGAATATATTCAAGAAGCCGTCTGCAAGCCCTAAACATACCTCCATGCCTCGAGCATGCGTGTAACCAATCAATAGATGAGATTATTCTGTGAAGGGATCCTTGGTGTAAACATCATCGGATGTTGACGTCTGCGTTCTTTTCCTGAAGAGCACAACTGCGATGGTGGCAAGCACTACAAGCACTACAACAAACACGAGCGCTGTTATAAATCGGGCAGTTCGTGATTGGTCTGCATCTGTTGACTCGGTCATTGCATCAGTCTTTGAAGTTTTCTCATCGCCATAGACTGCTTGTGTAGAATCACTTACTGCGAGGGGATCGACCTTTGTACCATTTTTTGTGCCTGACATGATGTTGACAGCACTTGCATTGTGATATTCCTTGTTTTGTCGTGCATATGTGGGAATAGAAATGCGTGTCCCTTGTGAGGTCGTGCTCGAAGAAGGAGTAGAGGTGGTGGAGGTTGTTGGGACGGGTGAGATCATAGCGCCACCTGTACCACCAGCGCTTGTGGTCGATCCTGGTTCAGTAGGTGTTGAAGTGAGTGATGGAAGAGACTTTCCGGATTGAGCACCCGAAGCGTCCACTATCTCCAAATAGTAGGGGAATATAGGTAGATTTCGAGGAGCAATACTGTAGAATGCTTCTTTGTCTGCAATTGTCTGGTAATAGATGGCATCAGAGGAGCTGAGCCTGACACGAACTGTTGCAAACGGCACTTTTATGCCCTTTGTGTTGTATGCATATCCTTCGAGATATGAGGGAATGGGATCTACATCAATAGAATCTGTTGCTGGCGAAGGTGCTGGAATCTTGGGATTGAGAGTCAGATCAACCTCTGTGAGCTTAATGGTCACCTGTTCTGAAGGATCTATGAGGGAAGGATCAATTTTGAATGAAAAGTTACCATATTTGTCAGACTGCTTATCCATGAGAGAGGTGTTGCCTTGCATGATGCTAACCATCGTCAATGGCCATGTTGCCGTACCTTGGACGAGCAAATCATTTCCTACTCGAATATATGTATAACCTACAAGTTCAAGCTTTGGTGTGCCCCCACCGTTTACTGCGATGTCCCTTTGCTCAGCATTCCCGAGTGTTTCCACAATCAGGTCGCCGTGCGTGTAGGGCTTAGTATAGGCGAGAGCATAGTTCGGATGTACTTCAGTTAGATTGAGTGCGCTTGTTTCCAGATATGTACGTCCAGGGGGCAAGTTAAAATTGAAAATACCACTTGTTGTTGTGCGGACTGGATTGGGAAGGCCAAAGAGGTTGATAAGAGACTTAGCATCATAATCATAGATACTCACATCTACCCCTGGAACAGGCTTGAGTGATGCATTGTATACGCGTCCAAAAGGATCAGCATAGACAGACTTACACGCGGCTTGTCCAGCAGGGAAGGTGAATGTGGTGTATTCAAGTCCAGAGGTGGAGCTTGATTCTTCATTTTGACCAGTAGAAGATGAAGGGTCGCTACCAGTTGTGGTGACAGGGAGCTCCCAACCAATCATACATGTATGGTTGACAGGATCACCCTCGTTTTGGGGCCTTACAGTCTTATCAATTGCACCATCTTCTGCAGTGAAAGGATTTGTGAATCCCTGCAATTTAAGATCATATTTGTATTTGGAACGCAGATAGTCAAGTGATTCAAGTTCACCAGAGCTGAGACACAATTTTCTGTCGAGGGTCTTATTGCCCGTTGTTGCGAGAAAGCCTTTGTCTGTATCCATACCACACGCGATGAAAAACTGCGTGAGAGATCCGGAAGGTGTTTTACCGGGTAGTCCTGACTGTCTCAAACGCTGTCTGTGAGGCACACCAGCATCTCCTTCATCAAGATCTGTAACCTCAGCACATGACCACGAAATCTGTGGACATACAGGTGCATTTGGAGCGGTTTGAGCATGTGCAGTTGCGTGAGATGCTAGGAGAAAAAGAGAAAATAATGTAATCAATCGTGTCTTCATACACACTTACAATACGAGGTCTGATGGAAAAAATCAAGGACGTAACTACTATGGGAAAGATGTGCTGTTTGGGTTATTGCAATAGGATAAATCCTGTTTCAACAGCCGTGATTCCTTTTCGAATAAGGGGCTGAAGAGACAATGGGCTGAGTAGGGAATAAGTCGACTGACCTTCAAGTGCAAATATATATCGACCGCGTGTCTGGGGGGCTGGTTCTATAGCAACGCGCATATGCTCATCAAGGAATGTCTGAGGTGTAAGTCGAATTGTCGTATACGGATCTGCTATACGCAAAGATGGGCGTTCTAGCTCTGCTATGAGAAGTTGGGTTTCGTTTTGTGTCAACCCAAGCTGGTGGGCGAGTGAGATAAGTGTTGGCTTCAGTAATCTCGTTTCGATGGTCATGCCTTCTTTCTTGAGAGAAGGATGTTGTGCATAATGCTCTTTGAGAAGATTGCGCATGAGCTCTGCTTTGTATTCCCAGTGGAGTGGTACTGATGCAAATGAAGCGTGATCAGTTGTCGACGAGGTTGTCTTGGCAACCCAAGAAGCATTGATCATGTGAGGCTGTGCATATGCCACACCGCCTACTGGAAGGGGAGTGATGCGAAAGGTTTGCTGAGATGGACTGTAGACATGAACCCATGGTGAGCCTGTAAGAATGAATTGACAATAAATGGTATCAAGTTGGTTGAATTGTGGATCAAGTGGCGCTGTGGATGCTTCACCTTGACGCGAATTGTTGTAAGCCTGCATGCGGAAATCCCGAAGTTGGCCTTCGGAAAAAGATGGACTGAGAGATATGAGTTTGGGCTGAGCTTGAGCCTTGAGTTTGCGCACAAAATACCAAGTTCGATCAGGTCCTTCAATGGTTCGAGACGCGAGGGGGCGTCGCTTTGTGCCGTTCTGACGGGATACACTTCTATCTATCCATGCAACATAGTCAATGTAGTCTGTGGTTTGTTCAATAATATAGCTATGGTTAAAATCTGTCGGACACTCATTGGAGTATGTGTCAGGAATCACCTCGTCTTTAAAAGCAAATGTGCCATATTTGAGTGATGATGAAGATGAATCGGGTAAAAGTGTGGGGATGGGGCTTGTGGGGGCTTGGGCAACGAGTCCGAGTACGTGAGTAGCTGTCTTTACAGGTTTAAAAGGCGCGACAGGCTTAAGGGCAACAAGCTTGTGCGAAGGGCTTTTTTGAGCTGAGGACACAGGAGCGGAACACCTTGGATCATCCACTGCAGGCACGGTATGTGCAAATTGGGCCTTGAATCCCGTTTGCACCCTTCCAAAACTGCGTAGGGCATACACAGGACACCACCACTCAGAGAGCGCCAACTCGCCAGATTCTGGGTAGATGAGCTCAAAATCTGTGACGTCTACTTCTTTTGCTTGTGCCATGCCATTGCTATACACCTCGGGCAATGTGACAGATCCTTCGCCTGCAGGGCCGGTGAAAGAAAGCGACGTTGCTCCTGATGTATATGTGGAATATGCGTCGATAGGGGATACGAGTTTGTCCGAGCTGATTTCTTCCCATCCCGTTATGGTGGGCAGAGTTGAAGCAATTTCATAGATTCGCCCATTTGTTGGAGAAAAGCGAACTGAAATTGTGTTAAAGCCATCAGGTCGAGTAAGACCATCTTGTTTATCAGACGTGTTAATAATTCCTGCATCTGTGTATGCATAAGGAGATTGCCAGCCGAGCGCAACATTTTCTAAAGATTGGGTCTCTGTCAGATTCAGCATGCCCAGAGGATTGATGATAGGAAAGCCTACCTGATTCCAGTCGCGATGAAACTCTGCAACCACAGTTCCGAGTGAGTCATCTTCGTATTGATATGAAGCGCCAAATACGAGAAATGACTCATCCAATCCTGCTTGGGAAAGTATAGAACGTGCCTGCTTTTCAACAGAACCTTGAGAGGGTTTACCTTCTACACCATCGCGAGCATAAAATGTAAACGTACCTCTATGCGTATCCATGCCAAGATACAGATTATGTGTGAGATCATACAGTTTCAGCATGGTAGGTCCTTTTTCTGTAGCATCTATATTTTGAAATCCAAGTTGTTGCGCTCTGAGTGAGACATCTTCTTCACTGAAATCTGTTTTAAGCTTGTATACACGAGCGGTAGATGGCTTCTCTGGAAGCTCTGTAGTAAGTATGTGTTTCTGAATAGAAATAGTAGGGAGTTCTGGTGCCTGTCGTAATTCTGGAATGTACAAATCTCCCGTGCGCGTGTCCAGGCCAGCTTGAGACGATGTGTCTGGAGATGGCTGACTTCGACGGAAAATTGAGGCTATTCGAGACAATACACCTGTGCGCTGGGATGGTGTT
Source organism: uncultured Gammaproteobacteria bacterium (assembly GCA_964585435.1). Taxonomy (GTDB): domain Bacteria; phylum Patescibacteriota; class Microgenomatia; order UBA1406; family HO2-37-13b; genus 2-02-FULL-43-11-A. Next base: position 5,627 of record CAZPDN010000010.1, on the reverse strand, counting down.
TGTGTGGTTTGGCGGGAAGAGGGGGATTGTGTTCTTGATTCAGGAAAAGGGGATGTCTGCGAATCAGACATAGGCACAGGCAAACCGGCAGAATCAGCTGAGGGAGATTGATACGAATCCACATTACTCGAGTAAGAAGCTTGGTCTGAGGACGTTTTTCTTTGTGAAAATATACTTACAAGCGCCGCAATACATCCCAACAGTATAAAAATACTCAGAAGGACGGCTCGGTGGCGGAAAAATTCGCGTAAACGCTCCTGAAGGCTCATACCCTAACTGTACGAAAAAGCATACCTGCAAGTCAAGTCAGGCGAGATCACTTTGAGAGAGACGGGAGGGCATGGTATGCAACAATCCCCGCTGAAACGATGACGTTGAGAGACTTATTGTATCCCAGCATGGGGATATCGACCGTCACGTCACAACTTGCCAATGTTTCTGCAGAAACACCATGTGTTTCGCTTCCAAGCACGAAGGCAACAGGAGAGGTGTATTCAAACGAATTATATGCGATGGCATGCGTATCTTGCTCTATCGCGATAATCGTTACATTCTCTACGTTGCTACGAAGGTGTTTAATCGCCTCAATGGCTGTCGTGTGATATGACCATGGCACTACTTTATATGTGCCTATTGATGGCTTTTTGATACGTGGGTTAGGAGGTGTTTCTGAAGCACCTGTGAGATACATGTGTTGGCATGCCAGTGCATCAGCCAATCGAAACAGTCCGCCTATATTATATGTGTCATATACTCCGTCAAGTATAAAATACATGTCCGTGCGTGTAATAGGCTGAAGGGGTGTATCTTCAGGAAGGTCTCGGAGCGCTTTCGCATCGAGAGATTGTGTATAGAGATCGGGATCTTGTGCAAACGCATCTGTATCGAGGAGTGGATTATGGGTTTGAGGCTTCATGATAGGCAATTATATCAGATGTGCGTACTGACGTATATTCATTAATCATATTGATTCTCGCATGTAATTTCACTAGTATAGATATACGTATGAAATCTCCATTGTCACGCCTATGCGCTATCTTTTTTGTTCTGGTGTATGTGATTGGGGGCTTGGTGGCACCCCGCGTGGCCTATGGACAATTTTTCCCTGAACCAGGATCGACTATACCTTCAAAAAGCGGTACAGCTAAAACATTCGAACCACCACGTTGCACAAGCGGACAAGGTAAGCTGGATCCCACAAAGAGGGTGGGGAGTTATTGTCCAGATTTTCGCTCTGCAGACCCCCAAGCCAAAGACACAAACCTTCCATATCCCTGTGCTTCGTCGTATGAAGAATGGGCAGCAAACCCAAGCCTCAACTTTTGGGTAGAAGACCCCGATGTAACATCTCTCGGAAAAGGCGGGGAGAGATCAAGGCAATTTTTGTTGTGGGCACTGACACGGCAATCCATAGACGACCATCCTGTGATTTTGGATGTATGGAAGTTATCTCAAAATGTCGCACTCTTTTTGGTGCTTATCGTCGTGATAATCATGGGAATTGGGATTGTTGTTGGCCAGCGAGGTATAGGCGTCATGGGATCGAGTTTTAGCCTCAATGTGGAGATAACCCCACTTATCATCCGCATCGCATTATTGTTGTTGTTTATTGTCTTCTCTGCACGGATTGTGCTCATCATCATCCAACTTTCAGATGTGTTGATGGAATTCTTCATACGTACACTTGGGGTGAGAGATCTTTTTAACATCTACTTCGTTGAAGGGGCGGGGGCAGGTAAAGATGTGGTTACAAGCCTCAAAAACAGTGAGCAAGCATATCGAGAATTTGTAGGTTGTACAAACTGGAGCACATCGAATCAGGAAATGGTTAAGACCTCAAAGGCCCTCATCTACTTCACAAATATGACGTACTACTTTATAGGGGGGATGCTGTTGTTGAGAAAAATTGTATTGTGGTTTTTGATCATGTTGTCACCATTTCTTGCGCTTCTGGCGCCTTTCGTCTTTATTCGAAATGTGGGTTGGATATGGATTGGGGTATTTTTTCAATGGGTGTTCTATGGACCTCTTATGGCTTTATTCTTGGGAGGATTGGCAAATGTATGGAACAGTGCTCCCGTGCACATTCCGTACGTGTTTGACTTTTCACGCGTGCACAAAATGGGGGAGGTGGTGTATCCCACGTCTATAAACATTTTGTATGGTGGACCAGCTCAAAAACTTGGTGTTTTCAATACGTCAAACTATGTAGACACGTTTGTAGAGTACATTATTGGACTCATGATGTTATGGACCGCCATTGTGCTCCCATGGTTGCTGTTGCGCATATTTAGAGACTACTGCTGTGATGGTATTTATGCGATGAAGAATGTCCTGATGGCTATGTACGACACGATGCGTGGCCCCAACCCCACACCTCCAGGTCAGGCCCCAACACCAACACCTACGGGTACAGGCAGAGCTTCCCTTGATATCAATACTCCTGTTTCTCGTCCCGTCGAGGTCACCGTCAAGCTAGAAAATATGCGAGACATCAAGCAAGCTCAATCACAGCAGATCGTTCAGTCCATGCATATTGAGGCTCAGACGCTTAAAGATGTGGCGCGCATTGAAACTCAAAAAGAAAGCCGAGTGCAGGTTGTTCAGGCGCTGAACCAAATTCAGAATCCGTTCAAAGCCGATACTCCAACAGAGCGACAGCGTCTCATGAGCATCAAGTCTGAGGTTCAATCCCGAGCTCAACAAGGCGACAAGGTGGCTGCCCGCCTCGCCGCTGTTACAGCTAAATCTTCCATTCACGAGCGAGTAGCCCGCGAGCAGATTTTGGCTTCCATGCCTCAGGTGATGGTGCCCACATCTGTTGCAACTTCTTCACCTATTCGCGTTGCGCTTCCGCAATCCAAGATTCAAACAGTCGTCCACAGTGCGCTGTCGAGCATATCTGTCAACCAACAGTTTGCTCAACAGGTAGCAACGCGTGCGGGAGTACCAGCACAGCAAACAGCACATGTTTTGCAGACCATGACCCGGCTTGCAGGTATAGATACTTCTACAGATACAGCCATTTCTCAAACAGCTCAAGAAGTTGGTTTGGAAGAAAGTAAGGTTAAGTCAATCGTTGCTGAAACCGCTCGAGTGCTTCGAGAGCGTCCTGATCTTGTTGAAATTGTTGCTCGACAAGAGGGTGTGGATGTGGCAACCGTCATGCAAGCTGTTATGACAGAGCTACAAGATGCATCTGGCGTGACGCAAGCAACGCACAGCATCTTGCGAACATTCTTCCTCCACATTGCACTTGATTCGCAGGCACGCACATCTATTTCTCAGGAGACTCGGCTACCTGAGCCTATGGTTGTGCAGATCTTTAAAGAATTGAGCGAAGCAGACACATCACAGCTTAGCACGCGTGAGATTGTGGTTCGAACTGCAGAGCGTGTTAAGGCCCCAGAAGAGGCTGTTCGCAAGGTGATAGAGTCGACAGCTGTTGTCATGCGAAACAAGCCTGAGGTAATCGAGAAAGTTGCACAAACAGAACATGCCAATGTGGCAACAGTACAGGAAGTATCACGTGATCAACTGAAGGCTCTCAGCACTGCACAGAAAGACATTGAAGACTATGTGCCACAGACTCAAAAGGTGTCCATTGAAGACTACGAAGAGGTTAAGTCCATGTGGCTGGAGCATTATGAAAACGGTGAGATTCCCGAAACGGAGAATGTCCAGACGCGTGAAGAATGGGTTGTCCAAGATACGATTCGCATCACAAACATACTCAACAAACTCATGTCACCCAACAAAACACTGAAAGAACAAGGGCTTGCTGAGGTTGGATACATCCTTCCAATTTTCATGGTAAACAATCTTTCAGGTGAAGAGTTATTGGTCTATTTGAAGGCAAAGATTCAGGCAGCGAAAGAAACAGCTCGACTCTTGGAGAAGGAAAAAGATATTCGAGAGAAGATTAAAGCTGAAGATGAAGAAACGTTCATTGAAGTAGAGCGTCCAGTTGAGGAGAAAAAGACCATGACTGTTGGAGGGCAGGGTGGGGGACAGGCGTTAGAGCTCGACATGCCCGAAGCGACACCTCAAGATTCACAATCTGCACCTGCTTCAACCGAAGTAGCACCTGCTTTATCCGAGATAGCTTCAGAACAGCCCGAAACATCAGATAAACCTACTGAAGATAGAGAGGATCAAGATGATCTGTCCGTCTTAAAAGACAGACTTAAAACAGAGAGTGTATAATGAGCTATGGCCAAAATGATTGCGACTCTTTTCATCGTAGCATTGCTACTCATACCAGTACCCGTTCGAGCAAGCGGTGATCATGAAGTAAATACGATTAGCCTTGCAAATGTCGGTGAGCTATACAGCGATTTGGGCCCTCTGAAGCTCTTCATGCTCATGATGACCCCCAAGGATCAGCGCGCAATGTACTACCACACTGTTTCGATTGATGCGAGTGAAAACTGTAAATCTCCCAACAAATGGTACTTTGAAGGTCTTGTTGAGGATGATATTTGTCGACAAATGGAGAAGGATGGCTACAATGTTGTCTGTAACACTGCGTGTCCTCAAGAAAGGCGAACTGGTATTACCTGTGGATTGTCACATGAGTGCTGTCTTCCACCTACAGAGGAGGAGGCTCCACCAGAAGCACAGCCTGTTCGTTGTGCCCCTAGTGGGGAGGGTCGAGGAATTCAATACTGCACATTCTACTAGACGCGTGTGTTTGACTTCCGCCTGCGTCTTTGTTAATCTATACCCACCATGGACATCACCTATCTTGGACATTCAACATTTCTTCTGAGCAGTAAAACTGCAAAAATTCTTACTGATCCATATACTCCCGATGTCTTGGGGCTCAAAAAAGTTTCGTACGAAGCTGATATTGTGACCGTTTCTCATGAGCACGACGATCACAATGCGCATAGTCTTGTCCAAGGCACCCCTTTGCTCTTCAATTTGCCCGGTGAATACGAAAAAAATACAGTTCGCATCTATGGGTATGAGTCATATCATGACAAAAATCATGGTGAAGACAGAGGTAAAAATGTCATGTTTAAGTTTGAGATAGATGGTGTATCTATTCTGCACTGTGGAGACCTCGGCCACACACTCTCAAGCGAACTCATCGATGATATTGGAGATGTAGATGTGCTTCTCGTTCCAACTGGAGGCGTCTATACAATCGACGCCGATGAAGCTCGACAAGTGGTTGAAAAACTCGAACCAAGCATTGTCATTCCCATGCATTATCGAAATCCCGATATGCAAACTACCATCTCACAATACAACGAGATGTCTACTGTTGAAGATTTCCTATCCAAAGTTGGTGTAACAGAGCCAGAGAGGCTTAAAAAGCTCTCCCTCAAGGCATCTGATTTTGGTGAAGAGGTCAATAGGCGAGTCATTGTGATGGAAGCGTAAGTTTCACACCTCGCCACGCTCAACAATGTCTCAGTCACTTTCCAAAATACCACCACATGACGTCATGGCTGAAAAAGCCGTTTTGGGTGGTGTTCTTATCGATAACAGCTCTCTCTCTGATGTGGCAGAGGTGCTTCAGCCAAAGCATTTCTATTTTGATGAGAATCGCGCCATTTTTGAGGCAATTTTGGGACTTTTTGAAAAGAATCAGCCCATCGATATTGTGACAGTCGGTT
>CAZPDN010000009.1:8608-11183 GCA_964585435.1 uncultured Gammaproteobacteria bacterium | reverse complement strand
ATCGTCGCTGAAGTTGCGCAAATCAAATCGGAAGTTCTTTGCAAACTAAGCAATTTGGCTGAGCAGTCGGTCTCTGTCCAAAGAATGGTTGAGTCCATGGGCAGTAGACTCTCCAAAATAGAGTGTTGTTCAGACTCAAAAGATCTCTATACACATGAAATATTCACGAGCTATACTTGCAGGACTTTTTTTCATTGCAGGATTATATGTATTCTTTTTAAGACCTGAAAGTGCTCGATCTGGCGCTCTCACCAACGTCAAAGATACCCTCTCAAACTCACGACTGAGCTATGTAGCGGGTGTAAGCGGAACCATATCTTCAGGAAACACAACAATCACCATTGATGGCTCGGGAAATCCTGACAACAATACGTCGCATCTTTTCCCTGGAGATGTAATCTGTTTCGCAAATGTTGCTCGCACGGGCTGTCTCGGTAACACTACCTACACCGTTGGTACCATTATCAGCAGTACGCAATTTTCTATAACATCTGCACTTTCTACAGGGTTGATTGCTACAGATTTGGTCGTTGCCACGCAATCAGCCACGCACACAATTACTTTTGTTACTACATCTGCTGTTGTAGACGGATCCATCGTATTGAGGATTCCAGCTTCGGCAGCATCAGCAGCTTCAAACGATGGGTTTCCAGATCAAGGAACTGATTCATCCGGCACTCAAGGATTTGACTTGAATGGTTTGGCTGCTTCAGATGTGACTTGTTCTGGAGGATCACCCACTTGGACATCAGAAACGATCACTAATTCTGCATCAAGCGGTTCAGGAGAGCATGAGATAATCTGTCCTTTTACAGGCACTCTCGCGTCTGGTGTGACCGTTACTGCAACTCTAGGAGGCGCGAAGCTTATCAACCCTGCTCCAGCGACAGATCATACTCAAGGTACCGCAAATGATTTGCAGATTTCGGTACTTGAATATAATCACAATACCCCGGGGTCAGGAAGCTTGATTGACAGCGCAGACACTGCCGTTGCTCCAATTGAGGCTGTATTTGTCTCTGCAACAGTTGATGAATCTTTGTCATTTATCATTTCAGGAGTTAACTCGAGCACAACCGCATGCGGTGCTAGTACGGACGTTACTTCTACATTCAGTAGTGTTCCATTTGGAAACATCGGCCTAAATACGTTTTATGATATAGCACAAGGACTTGAGGTTTCTACGAATGCCTCAAATGGATATGCTGTTACAGCTGCTGCATCAGACCAGCTTGGACTTAATGGAGGCACGTGTACAGGAGATGCAGGAATTGCTAATGATTGTATTCCAGACACAACATGTGATGGTGCATCATGCACTCATCTTGCTGCGGCTGTGGATGATTGGGAAACAGCAAGTAATAACGGCTTTGGCTACTCACTTGATTCAACTGACGGTAGTGATGCTGCATGGGAATGGGATGGTACATCTGGCACATGTGATGGATCAGGCACAGACTTCTGCGCTTCACAATTTGCAGATACAGAAGATTCACAAAGTCCAGTTACTGTTATGTCAAATAGTGGCGCAGTGAATTCAAAGAATATATATGTCTGTTATCGATTGTCTGTTGGCGCCTTGCAACCAGCAGGACTTTACTACAACAAGGTTAAATATACTGCAACACCAACATTCTAACTATGAACACCTTTCCACGATCTCTGACAATCTTTGCAACCCTATGCGTCATGAGCCTCATGATCCCCTCTCAGTTGCGTGCACAGACCGCAGAACTACCGCTTCGAGTAGCTCCTGCTCGACAGGAAGTAGTCCTTGATCCTGGCCAATCGTCAGCAGTAACAATCAAATTTTATAATCTTGGCACATCTCCTGTCACAGGAATTGTTCGGGCGGCTGATTTTATTGTCCAAGATAATGAAGGCACGCCCACGATCGTTGAGTCTGCACTTCAAGCTTCACCAAAATATTCTGCATCTGGCTGGGTATCTCTCCCCTACGACCAAATGTCCATTGCAGCGCAAGAATCAGTAACTATTCAAGCACGAATCCAGGTACCATCAGACGCACGTCCGGGAGGAAGATACCTCGCTATTTACTTTGAACCCACTCCATTAAGTCAGCAAAGTCAATCTACGGTAAAGTCCGCCATTGTAACGGGAAGAATTGCAGGACTTGTATATATTCGAGTTTCCGGGGAAGTTTCTGAAAAAGCGATTGTATCTCGAATCTATGCTCCATCTTTCCTTGAACATGGCCCTATTCGCATAGAAGCAGACGTTATCAATCAGGGAGACTATCATATTCGCCCTCAAGGTAGCGTGAGCGTACGCAATATGATCGGCGGATTTGTTGATCAAAAGCGAGTCTCACAGGAAAACATCTTTCCTGATGCTTTGCGCACGTTCGACACAGAAGTTGGACGCAAATGGATGTTTGGCCGATACACTGTTGAGTTCTTGGCTGCATACGGCAATACAGGCCAGGTAGTCAAAAGAAGCGTAGCGGTGTGGGTATTGCCGTGGAAAATCATACTTACTCTTGTGTTGACGATTGTGCTCATCATTATTCTCTGCAAGAAGATGTATATGAAGCTCATTTACAGACAAAAGAAAC
>CAZPDN010000009.1:0-8598 GCA_964585435.1 uncultured Gammaproteobacteria bacterium | reverse complement strand
AAGAGCAAGTCTCTAGGAGATAAGACTTTCATTCTGAATGCACTGTTCTTTACAGCAAGTGCTATTATTCTAGCGACAGGTTATGTATATGTACAGTCGAAGGGGCAACTCCTGAGCATATCCCAGATATCACAAACCCCCACGGTATCTGTTTCTATTGGACAATACACGTTCTCTCTCACGGGCTATACGAGCCCTCGTGCAAAGGTTATATTGGAGGGTCAAGGTATGTATGAAGAAACAACCGCTCAGGAGGACGGAACATTCACGTTTCGATCAATTTTCTCTCCCTTCACTCAACGGGAAGCTTGTGTGACAGCCATTGACACGAACGGTCGAACATCGACACCAATGTGCTTGCCCCCGTTCCCCATCAACAAACATGTACAAATGGGTCCAATCATTCTTCCACCTACCCTATCACTCAATCAAGATGTCTACGTTCGCAATGATAACGCAATAGGATCAGGAAAATCCACTCCTCAGAGCACGGTTGCCGTGCACATTGCGACGTCTGATACAGAATCACCTCTTACTATTCCTACGAAAACAGACGCGGACGGTAACTTTTCATTACTTCTCCCCTCAAGAAAGGTTGAGGCATATGAAATATCTGCACATACTCATGACGACAGACTTACTTCACCAGCTAGTACGAAGCTTCTGTATGATGTAAAGCCCGCATGGTATCTAGTTCTGATATATCCACTCGCATTCCTACGAGATCTCATTCCCTATCTTATCCCTCTTATACTAGCCATTGAAGCGGTATTGCTCCTTGTCTATGTCAAGAGGAACAAATCACACAAAAACTCAGATACGAGCCTTGTAGCTAGCGAGAGAAGCAAGACATAAATCCATCAGCAACTTCTGTTTGGTCGCACCTTACCACAAGCTGATGAGATCCAGGTACAGATGAAGTTATATCAATAATCCCCTTGCCCGAAAAATCAGTAATGCCCTGAACTGGAATGACCTCCAGCGCCAGTGTATTGATCGTAGGTCGTACAGTAATAGGGACATTAGGCTCTCCAAAGCCCCGGGAATTGTTACAGTACACATATAGCCGTTGGCGTGAGGCTCCATCCGCAGGGACACACGCAGGGGTTGCTGCAACAAGTGAATTAGAAGCAGAAACAATACCAAATGTGGCACGAGAACGAAGTGATACCCTCGACTGCTCAAATATCATAAAGGTTGCCAGAGCAAGAAGAAATATAAAGAAGATCCATACGCCTATGCGAAAATACACTTTCATAGATTTAGTATACACAATAAAAAAAGCTGAAACACAATGCAATAGTAATCTGTAATCGTGTATATGCATTGAGGCTAAAACATATATGCACATATCACACGTTCACATATGTTCCGTACTTAATAGGTACTCTACCAACACGACTCATTGTCATGTCGCATAATACCAAGACTTGCTAGTAGTCTCTCAGAGCTATCATACAGTTAACACCATTGCTAGTATGGGTGACTTACAAGAACAATGTACGCCACTAAATAGTTGATGTCGAATCGCAATGGTGACTAAATGTAGCCGATATAACGCTAAAAACATAGCCTTCGAGTAGGTTCACAGAAGCAAAAAAACAGGCTAGAGTAAGGTATAGCTGATGAATAACAGATCTATATCATATAACATCTTTGTATATCATGGCAAGTCCGACAAGCATAAAAATGGACGTACTCATCCTCGGATTAGACTTAGGGGCTCCCCAGAGCCCTATTCCTAATTATATGTCTGTAGGAGTGTCTTTATGTATCTTGGAGGATTGTATTATAGGCCATGGACTGAAGTACAGGCAGAGAGAGAAGCCTCGTTTGGGTGCGGGAATAAACGTAATGCTACGTAATATACCTACTTTTCATCATTCGTGACTTTTCGTGTATGGATTTCAGTCTTTTTATAACTACATCAAAAGATATCACTTAGGCTCATTTATACTCTTGACATCCACTGTTTATATCATTACTATGAAATGGTATGAGCACATCAATTTCTTCCAAACAAAAAAGGTATAATCTCCTGCCCTATGAGGCTGAATTTAAAATCTATTGCAGTGCGGTAATTGGCGTATCGCCCTTATCCATTAAGGGGTACATGTCAGACTTTAAGTTCTTTGTGCATTGGCTACAGGCTCAATACCCAGGCACAACTGTTGAACAAGTCAGTCAATCGATGGCAGAGGAGTATCGACGATACCTCCAGGCATCATTTCCCCGCTCAACATCCAATAGGCGCTTGTCTACCCTACGCGCCTTCTACTCCTTCCTCGTATCTCAAGGTGTGCTCACAGAATCACCTACGCGGGATCTTCACAACATTACCGATACAAAGCTAGTTGATGACAACTTTATGCCACTCATTGAGGCTTTTATGAGCAATTCAAACGATCGTGATGCCAGTGCCAGACATGAACTCCAATCAACGGTGCTTGATTTTTTAACAGTTACAGCCACAACACATGAACACCATGCTTAATCTGTATAGTCGCTTGCGTGAACAGTTTGATCCAGCAGTTACTCGCGGTCCTAAGGTTCGCGTCCGTAGTAGTGGATTATTACAACAACGTTTTAAGTTTACACTTCCACGCCCAAGCAGAAGGCTTGTGTAGAGGTGCAAAAAACGCACGTTGCTCACTATGAAACCAAGCACGGCCCGCCAAGTCAGGACAAAACTGATGTTTGTTATTGTCTCACTGGCTCATGCTGTTTGCCAAAGGATTGTTGGAATAGGAAGTAAACCGTTTATTTCACGTTACATATTGTACTTCACTGACTTTAGCCTATTGAGAGGCCTCGAGACAGCATTTCATCATGGCGCTTGTTCATCATCAGTCATGCATCAAGAAGCCTATTTTTCACACCATGCCTAAGATTTCATTCAGCAGAGATGCTGTCCACACATACATCACTCACCTGAAAAAAAGGGGCGATTCTGTAGAGTTAGTCTCAACCAAGCTCGCTCATGTACTGCTTTTCCTATCGTGGGCTTACGAAAAGGATCTTGTCGATTACAGAGAGTATCAGCAATTGAAAGATGACATTGCCAGTTTCACACCTACTCAGCATTGCCAGTCAAAGGAATCCTCACCCTCAGTTTTGCCTCAGTCACCTTCCCAAGCCCCATACTCACTCGTGCACACCTCGCCTCAAAAGAGAGGCGCCTTCACCTCTCGAAAGTCCATTGGTAACTTCATTCATCAGTTTTTCAAACGAAAATCATCTAGGCCAACACCCATTACCGCATCAATTGGGGAAACATCCCCATGGCCACGTGTTGAAAAACCGCTTAAACCTAAAACTCTTTTATCTGGACCAACTCTTCAGCTCCAAGCACCCATGGTGTTTGGCGGAGCTTTGACAATCCTGGTTCTATTTATACTCGGGGCTAGTACCTATGGGCGGTTTTTCCAGAAAGCCCAAAGCTCATTCGCATATCCTTCTACTCCCACTTTTACATCTACGCGCGTTCTATCTTTTCAAGGTCGGCTTACAGATAGCTTGGGCAACCCCATCGTAGCTTCCACAAACATGAAGTTTAAGCTCTACACGGCCTCATCTGGAGGCACGACGCTCTATGATTCAGGTACGTGTTCTATAAGCCCCGATTCAGATGGTGTACATAACGTATTAATAGGTCAAGACTGTGGATCGGGCATTGCAAGTTCTGTCTTTACAGAGAATGCACAAGTATGGCTTGGGGTTACAGTAGGCTCCGATTCGGAAATGACACCTCGACAGCAGATTGCAAACGTACCATATGCGCTCAATGCAGAAACCCTCCAGGGCTTGCCAGTAGGATCAGATGCGTCGAATGTTGCCTTTATCAATCAAGGAGGCGACCTGCTACTTTCCACTGCCTCTCCTCAAATAGGATCAACATATGTTAGCCAGGATTTCTTGGTCTCAAGCGCCAAAGCCATCACCATACAGTCTGCAAGCACAGGTGATGTCACGCTCACAGCTACAGAGTCTGGAACGATTAAATTTGCCACTGGAGGATCCCAACATGGAATCATTACCAACACGGGTTTGGTTGGGTTTGGCACAACAGGTCCTGATGCCAAGGTGGATACACTCGCTACTTCGGGCGAGCAACTTCGCCTCACATACACAGACGGGTCCGTATATACAGGATTCACAACGGATTCCAGTGGTGATCTGACAATTGCAACTACTGGGGGGGACTATACTTTCTCAGATGGTTCAAACAATCTATTTCAAATAAAAGATCAAGGTGTCTACCCATTCGTCAACCTGGCAGGCAAAACGACCACAGGTGACCCTGGAACATGTGCTGAGGGCGACATGTACTATAACGATACTGATGATTCTATAAAGATCTGCCACGAATCTAATTCCTGGGAAGCACTTGACGGTGGTGGCGCTTCTCAATGGACTGATGGCGGTACAACAGTCTACCTCACTGACACAACAGATGAGGTAGTTATAGGCAACTCCTCTCCCCTTTCAAGCGCAAAATTCAGCTTGGATGGAGATGCTGATCAGATTCAATTGATAGTCCAAGGACACAGCACGCAGACATCAAGTCTTGCGGTGTTTGAGCAAAGCGATGGCACAGATATACTCACCCTCAGTAATGCAGGCGACATTGTCTGGAAAGGTAATACTACAATTGGTGATGCTTCAGGCGATACGGTAACAGCAAATGCTGCTGCATGGACATTCGCAAACGATACAACAGTCGCTTTGTCTGGAGGAGTTAATGGTATTAATTTTGATAGTAATACCTTATCTATTGATGCAACGAATAATAGGGTTGGTATTGGGACCGCAGCACCTGGGCATTCGCTACATATTATCAATGATGATGCCTCGACACAAACAGCATATTTTAGAAAAAATTCATCATCCACTACATTTACGAATGTCTGGTCAACATTTTATCTTGCAAACGAAGATACAACAAATAACAACTTTGCTCGATTTAACTTTGGAGATGGAGCTGATCAGGCAAGCTCCTCAATTGCTTCACGAATTACAGATCATACAAGCAACTATGGCGATCTCGTTTTTTGGACACGCGGAAGTGGTGGTTTTGCAGAGCGAATGGTAATAGAGGGAAATGGAAACATTGGGATAGGTCAGGCTGGACCTGATGCCAAGCTTGATTCACTAGCAACCTCTGGTGAGCAACTTCGGCTCACATACACAGACGGTTCTGCATACACGGGCTTTACTGTTGGCTCAGGTGGAGATATCACCCTCGACACAACTGGAGGAGATGTAATTTTCGCGAATGCCGATGTACTCAACATTGGTGGCAATGGAGATGATGTGGCATTTAGTGCAATTGGGGATGATACAGCTTCAGCAAGCAATGTGAATTCAGACAATGATTTATATATTGAAGACGACCTTGAGGTTGATGGGACGATTTTTGGTAATGTATCCGGCTCGATTACACCAGGGTTTACAACAGGTTCGGTTGTATTTGCTGGATCATCAGGAGAACTTGCCCAAGATAACGCCAGCTTTTTTTGGGATGATACAAACAACAAGCTTGGACTTGGCGATACGACTCCAGATGCTAAGCTTGAAGTCAGTGGGGCAAGTATAGGAAAAGCCTTGGCCATCTTTAATGAAACAGGAGATCAAGATATAATTGCTGCCTCAGCTTCGGGAACTACACGCTTCCGTGTGTCGAATGATGGAACTGTGTACGGAGGTTATTTTCTTGATCAATCAAATACATCATACGGCATAGACCCTGCAGGAACTTCAAATTTTGGTGGATATTCACTGAAAGTTACAGGAGGTGCCCTCTTAGCAGCAGATTCTGGAAATGTTGGCATTGGTGACCAGACACCTGACACGAAGCTTAACATCCAAGCGACGACAGAACAGCTTCGACTCGATTACGATGACAGCAATTATGCATCATTTACAGTTGGCTCAGGTGGCGATATAACTATTGCTCCAACAGGAAACGATACGAACGTGACAGGAAATTTGGCAATCTCAGGTGGGACTACGCTGGGCGATGCTTCTGGAGATACGGTAACTGCCAATGCTGCTGCATGGACATTCGCAAATGATACGACCGTTGCCTTGTCTGGAGGAGTTGATGGTTTGAATTTTGATAGCAATACTCTTTCCATTGATGCGACAAACAACAGAGTTGGATTTGGAACGGCAACACCAAGCTATCAAGTCCACAATGCTCAAACAATTAGTGCTCCCGGTTCAGCTGTGCATAGCATGTACTCAGCCCTCACCAATAATACAGCATCTGCATCTCTCGTTGAAGTTTCCGCATTGACGGGATTTACAACAACATCCTACTCAAGTGGAACAGACGATAATTTTTACATCGGTGTTCGAGGAGTTGCTCAAAGCGCCGCAACGGGTGGAACAACAACAAGCATAACGGGCGTGAGAGGATTAGCTAAGATGGGGAACGTCAACACCACCACAAATCTTTACGGAGGTCGTTTTGGCATCTCTCATGATTATGGAACAGTTACGAACGCATACGGTATATACATGAATCACGCAACACTAGGCTCTACCACACTCACAAATAGATATGGTGCATATGTAGATAATCCGTCCGGTGCAGGAACCATAACAAATAATTACGGCCTGTATGTTGCAAACCAAACACTTGGAGGAACTCAGGATGTTGGATTATATATTGCAGATGCAGATACATATTCACTTCAACTCGCCTCCACAGACGGAAATGCCGCAAGTGGAATCACGTTTGGCACGGATACGAATCTCTATAGAAATGGAGCTAATTCTCTTCATACTGACGATGCTCTAGACATTGATGGAGCATTTACAACGGACGGAGATGTTGCGGTCAACGGTGACGATCTGACAAGTGACAGTAATCTCACTATTAATTCAGCTGGCTACGTCCGAATTGGTGATACTGCCTCCCCTGCTTCAGCGAATGGCGATGATGACTTATTTGTTGAGGGTGATTTAGAAGTAGATGGTGTCTTATACACTGATGGAGGAATAGACACATCACTAACTGCCGGCTCTGTAGTATTCGCTGGTACAAACGGCGTCTTGGCTCAAGATAACAGCAATTTCTTCTTTGACGACACAAACAATAGGCTTGGCATTGGCGATACAACCCCTGATACATTCCTCGATATAACTGGCACTACTGCTCAGCTTCGCCTATCGTATGAAACTGGTGACACGAATTACGCGAGCTTCACGCTTGGTTCAAGTGGTGATCTCACAATTGCACCCACGGGCGGAGATATTGCGTTTACGGGTAATGGAGACTTTTCAGGAGGTTTAAATGCAGGCTCTAGCAATTTCTTTAATGTCGGAACAACTGGAAATGTTGGAATTGGAGCAACAGCAAGCAGTGGATATGCAATAAATATGGCACAAACGACAGATCCTGATGGAACACCAAGTAATTATGCAATATACCAAGCAATCACTCATTCTGGCTCGTCAACAGGATCAATCAGCCAATATGGAAATGGAATATTTGTAACTGATCAAGCGACATACTCAAGCGGTGGAACAAACCACTACCTCAATCAACAAAGGTTTACGAATAACTCGACTTCCTGGAGCGGATATTCAGCACTGGGCAACTGGACAAGTATGAATGGCAATGCAAATGTAAGCAACAATTACCTGACTGGAAACAGAGTCGACGTCAATAATGGTGCATCAAACGCAGGCACCGGCCACGACTATACAGGATTTACATCTCAGACGACGAATTACGGAACAGGAACAATTGCAACATGGAGAGGATTTTCTGGCAATATTTCAAATTCAAGCACTGGTGTTATTACAAATGCCTATCAATTTATAGCAAACTCCCCAACCAATGCATCTGGAACTATCACCACTGCTTATGGAATGCACATTGCAGACCAATCTGTTGGCACAAATACAACAGCATACGGTGTGTATATCGCAAATCAATCAGGCGCATCTGGCAATGCGATTGGCCTATACATAGCTGATGCTGATGACTACTCCATCCAACTCGCCTCAACTGACGGTGATGCTGCCTCAGGTATCACGTTTGGAACGGATACAAATTTGTATAGAAACTCTGCAAATCAGCTGCACACAGATGATTCACTTGATGTTGATGGCAGTCTGACTATTGATGGCAATACTGCGCTGGGAAATGCTGCAACAGATGTGGTTACCGTCACAGGTAAAGAGATCATCAATTTTGACACTTCAGCAACTGATCAAAATGGCTTATATGTTAATTCCAGTCAAAGCACCGCAACTGCAGGAACGCTGAGAGGACTCAACGTAGGAGCTAATTTTTGGGCTACATCAGGTACACAAACGGGCGTGAACGGATTGGATCTTACTGTTCAAGCAACAGGAAATGGCGGTACTGTCACAACCATGAAAGGCATTAGTGCTTGGGGAACGGTCAGCACGGGCGCAACTGTAGGTACGTTCAAGCTTTCCGATGTTGCAAATCCGTCAAATTCAGGAACCATAACCAATCTGTCAGGATATTCAGTAGATAATCTTACGACAGGAACAAATAACACGTTAATCCTTGCAGGTACCACCAGCATTCCGACGGGCAACTGGGGCATCTATAAC
>CAZPDN010000008.1:0-11465 GCA_964585435.1 uncultured Gammaproteobacteria bacterium | reverse complement strand
ACGAGTTGTATCGCACTCAACCATCCACAGCTCTCACATATCCTCATGACATTCAAAAGACAATGAGCTGTCTTGAAACACACACACCCGAAGCGCGACTATTTGCACAGTACACAGGAACATATTGGCAATCATATGAGTTTCTCGTGCCAGAGAATGGTCTGAGACGAGGAATGAAAGAGTGTTTTGGATACACGGGTGAAGATATTGAACAAGATTTCAGATCTTCGACACAGACTGGACTTGCACTATTTCTCATACGAACGCAAAAGACACTCAAAGATACAGTGGGATTCCTTGACTACAACGAAACAGACAAAAAAATGGTAGGGGATAACATGTGGCTCTCAGTCTCACATATATCTCTCAAATAATTAGCCGTTGCGCTCAGCTACACGCCTATCGTTTTGAGATAAATACCTCTTTCGAAGCCTCATTGTGCGAGGAGTCACTTCAAGCAACTCATCATCTCCAATGAAATCGAGATATTGTTCCAAGCTGAATTCTGTTGGGGGCTCCAACACCATCTTGACTCCTTCTCCTGAAGAACGATTGTTTGTGAGTTTCTTTGCGCGACAGACATTAATATCAATATTCTTGTCTGTGGAGCTAATGCCAACAATCATGCCGACATACACTTCAACTCCAGGACCATAAAACAATGCTCCTCGAGCTTGGGCATTAGAAAGCCCATGTGCGAGTGTGGTACCCGTTTCCGTAGAGATGAGTACGCCATTGCGCATGTTTGGCATAGCTTGGCCTGCTGGCTCATATCCCAATAGAAGTGAGTTCATCACTGCAGTGCCTCGCGTATTCGTCAGCAATGTGCTTCGGATTCCCATCAGATTTCTACTTGAGATTTTGAACATCAACCTCATGCTCATATCACCTACAGGATGCATATCAAGCATGGTTCCCTTTCGGCGTCCCAGTTCTTCTGAAACAGTACCCACATAGTCTTTTGCAACATCAATAGTAACTTCTTCATATGGCTCGCAATTGACCCCATCAATCGTCTTGAAGATGACCTGAGGTTTGGAAACCTCAAGTTCAAATCCCTCACGCCTCATAGTTTCAATCAACACAGATAAATGAAGTTCACCTCGTCCACTCACAATATAGCCGTTGCCAGATGTATCTTCTTCCACACGCAAGCCAAGATTTGTTTCAAGCTCTTTGTCGAGTCTGGCTTTGATTTGTCGGGAGGTTAAAAACTCACCTTCTCGACCGGCAAATGGGCTTGTATTTGGGCCTATGCCAATGCGGATTGTAGGCTCAGATACCTCTATAGATGGCAGGGCCTCGGGTCGACCAGGATCAGTAACAGTTTGACCGATCTGCAAATCCGGGATACCTGCAAGAGCAGCAATATCACCCGATTCAATAACCTCAACCTCTTGCCTACCAAGCCCCAAACTCGTGTAAAGCTTTGTAGCAGTATATGTACCCACTACACCTGATTCGTTCACAAGTGAAATGCGCATACCTTTTTTCAAGGTTCCTCTGGAAAGCTTGCCTATACCAAGACGTCCGACATAGGAATCATAGTCAAGCGTCGATACAAGCATCTGGACAGGCTCATCCTGATCCACGTGACTGTTTGGGATCTCATTCAAGATCGTTTCAAACAATGGCTTCATATCACCAGGCATGTCTGATGTATAGTTATCTGGGAGTTCAAGATAGGCTTTGCCATCTCTGCCAACACCATATAACGTAGTAAAGTTCAGCGCCGCTTCATCTTCGGCGATATCTAGAAAGAGTGTTTCAACCTCGTGAAGCACTTCAATAGCTCGCGCATCCTTTTTATCAATCTTGTTGATAAACAATATGACTCTGAGCTTGGCTTCGAGTGCCTTCTTGAGCACAAATCGTGTTTGTGGAAGAGGGCCTTCCGCAGCATCAACAAGAAGCAAGGCTCCGCTTGCCATGTTTAACACGCGCTCAACCTCACTGCCGAAATCAGCGTGGCCAGGAGTGTCGATAATATTTACTTTTGTATCACCATATAAAACAGCCGTATTTTTGGAAAGAATGGTAATTCCCTTTTCACGCTCCAAGTCATTTGAATCCATGAGCAAACTCTGGCTCATTTCTTTCTGATTTGATCGAAAGACATCTGACTGTTTCAATAGAGCATCTACGAGGGTTGTTTTTCCATGGTCGACGTGGGCGATAATGGCGATATTTCGGATATTCATAAGCTCCCTAGTATATCAAAAAGTATCAGGATATACCATCTCTACTTTTCTTTCTCTTGAAGCGGTTTTTCGGAATAGATAAAGTATGCAGTGCGCAATGAAAAGTCCTTATACATGAGTCTATTTTCAGGTGGAATGTACGAAAGCGCTTCATACTCTTCGGGGTCTAAACACGCCTCAGAAATTACCACACCTGCCCTATACATTGCATCTTTCTTCCCCGAAGGCGGACATGTGTGGATGGCATGAGACCCTATGCGAACCTTATGTGGATTTTTCTGTAAAGACACAAGCGCAGTCTGAACAGCAGATATGTCAATGCTTGTATCAAGAATAGCCAAAGCAGTGATGATGTTTTTCGGACTTGGATCATAGAGAACCGTTTGAGGATGTGCGATCACATAGTGCGAAATCTGCTTCTCATGTTCAAAAAAACTTTCAAACATAGTAACAGGCCTTCTATATGCATAATTGTATACAAAGTACACTCCTTCCACAGAGATGCTCAGAACCAGAAGACCGAGCACCAATCTCCTTACCCATGCAGGTTGTTTTCTGAGGTATTCATACCCCAACACTGCACCCAGAGACATGACATATGCAAATACGACACTCACAAGCATAGCCCTATTCGTAACGCTCACATAGTCTACGTTCATCACCGCCGGAATCAATGCTATAGGAATCCAGCCCAACATATACCAGTGCTCTTTCTTTCGATACACTCCTAGAGCCACGAATCCAAGGTAGTACAAAACAATACTCGTGGTGAAAAATTGCCCCGTAAAGGTTGTTGCATACAAGGCAGACTGATCTCCTTTCATAAAAAGATACTGATGGCCCTGACCTTCAAAGAACACATCCTTCATATACCGAAGTGTTTCAGTATATTTGTTGTCAAACATCTGGGCCACTAATACAGAAGCTGTGGTTGTTGTCCGCCTGAAATTCACTCGTGGAGTGATATCCTGGTAATTCACAAAGGCTATATCGGCGCCACGAGAACGCACGATATCTCCATCAACGATGCGCATTGTTACACCAAAGATCACAGCATACACCGCTCCAATGACCACACATTGCTTGAAGAATGTTTTCCATGACCCATGTTCCATGGCTCGCCACACCTCTAGATACATCATCATAAAGGGCACCACGGGTCGAAACCCATTGTAAGCTAGTCCTGACGCAACAAGTAGCACCCATCCCCATACTCTTTTCTCTGATGCATAAGCTATCAAACCACCCAGCATAAGAGGAAATGCGACACTCATTTCAAGAGCAAGCATACTTGTGTGAAAATACCCCGGACTCAATGAAAACAAAAGCGTCGTAAGAAGCGCTAGATCTTTCCTTCTCGTCAGAACGCGGACACATTCATATATCAGCAATGTGTTAAGACTTGCCAGAAGCATAAATGGAAGACGTGCTGTAAATACATCATGAAGTGGAATAAACACTTGGGTCAATGCAGACACATAAAATGAGAAAGGTGGTGACGGCTGGTCAAGCCCTGAAAATTGCAATGGGGTTGTTACTCCGTACAGATCCTTTCCTGTATTCAATAAAGATTCGCCTGTCAGCACAATATCTCGCTCTCCCCGAAGCAAGAAAGCGTCAGACAAGAAGGGAATTCGAACAAGAATTGCAATCACACACACCACAAAAAGCCACGGCCTAGCCTTGAAGTAATCTCTCAATCGCTGGATCATATGTGGTCAATACTAGCACACTCGCCTACATATCCTCAACGAAGAATGAGTTCCGTGTACACGAACACCGAGCACACAATACCAATAACTGCCTGAACACATGCATAAACTTGGTACAGAATATAGATTGCGTTTGTGTTAAGTTTTGTAAGCCCAAAATCATAGGGTCTATATGTATGTGCCCCGAACTGTTGCATCAGCCAGAACATCATTTCCCCCAAACTACGGATGGTATGGAAAATGGCTAGCACAAGAAACATGTATGACCATGACCAGAAGAACCCCACGAGGACAATCAGCGCTAAGAATGGAACAAGCACAACGGAATCACCTTTCACATATATATGAAGCAGTTTGGCATACCAAGGCATATCAGCATAGAAGTGTGTATTTGCTTGGGATGTTAGAAGTGGCTTTATCATACTATCTCTTCGTTCAACAAATTGTGCGTACTGTATTACACTCACAAAATGCAAATATTTCATCTTTTTTTCATAAATGTATGCTAAGGTATGAACATATGCGCATTCTGCTCATCGAAGATGACGTCGAAACAGCACAATCGCTCAAAGAATATCTGAGCAAATATTTCATTGTCGATGTCTCGTATACAGGCAAAACAGGCACATATAAATCTCACCTTCGAGATTATCGGCTCATCATCATGGATTATGGTCTGCCTGATATGGACGGAGTTCAAGCCTGTACATATATCCGCAACAACAACATAACCACCCCCATCCTGTTTGTTACCGGCAGAATACGTATTGCAGATAAAGTGCGCGCATTTAATGCGGGAGCTGATGACTATCTTACGAAACCATATAGTAGTCGCGAGCTACTCGCGCGTGCTCAGGCTCTTATCAGGAGAAATCACGACTCATATTCTCACTCCGTACTCACTCTCGGACCGCTCGTGCTTGACTCGCTCAAGAGAATTGTGTATCGCCATAAAACTCGACTCAAACTGAGCAAGAAAGAGTTTGATCTTCTTCACTATCTCATGATTCATAAAGGGAAACCACTCACTCGTACCCAAATCATGGATCATGTATGGGAGTATGGAGACCATGTATCAAGCAATACAGTGGATGTACACATCCGCAGGCTTCGGGATTTGATTGATCGGCCTTTCAACACCCAACTTATCAAAACTGTGCACGGAACAGGGTATTGCATATCCGCAGAGCACGATTAGTCTGTCTTGTCAGAAGTGGAATCAGATTCTTTCATGTCACTCAAAAGCTTTTTTACTTCGAGGAGTTCTTTCTCGATTTGAGCGAGCTTAATTTGAAGATCTATTGACCCTGTATGTGCATTCTCATCGAAATAAGACAAAGGCTTGTTGACAACACGACCAAGTGCTTGGAGTGTTTGTAAAGAAGGTGTCGCTCTTCCAACTTCATACGAACTCACCGCCTTGTCTGAAACAGACAATGCTTGCGCCAATTCTCTTTGAGACAGTCCGGCTTGTTTACGTGCGCGACGAATCGCATCGCCTAGATTGTGTGTTGACATTGTGACTCTTGTTTCGTTAGAATAATTTCTAATCTCATGAGAATATTATGACACCATCCCATTCCCATATACTCATCATCGAACCTCGCTCCGAGCTTGAAACGCCGTATACCCATATTACTCAATTCGATTCAATTTCACGCGTTGAGTCCATTGAGAAGGCTCTCCAAACCCTAACTCGCCTCCATCCGACACTTGTCATGCTCAGCGCAAGCTTTCATATATCAAAATCTTTGCCATTGCTTGAGACGCTCAAGTACATGTCTCAAACAGAACTCATTCCACTTGTTTTCGTGGTCGATCACACCTCTACAATCAGCACTATTCCGGGGACCACGTGGGGATCCCGATGCGCTATCCTATCTTCACTCTCGTGTAAAGAGGAGTGCGACTCTACGCTCAGTAGAATTTTGTCCTCGTAGTTATTATACACGAGGAGTGATCTTGAATGCTCCATTGGCAAATGAAGTCATGAATTGATAGACACCCTTGATTGTATTAGTACGGAAAGGATAGCGTGCTGACGCATAGTTTCAGTCATCATTTTCTGATGAATCATTTCTAGATCTGCGAATTGTCGATACATTATCTGCTTCTGTGGATCTGCGAAAGCTATGAAATAATTATGCATTTTGGCAGATCCTAGGTGCTCTGCCAATGCAGTCATTCTTTCTGGTTCAAATTGAACTCCAGGATATTCTTGTAGATACCGAAAAGCGAATTGTCTTGCGTGAGCAGAAATCTCGCCATCATTGCATAAATAAGCAATGACTCCACCCACATCTTCATCATCAAGTTCAACTCCAGGATTATAAACATGTTCAACTTCATGATACAAGCTCTCCAAGATAGATACAAATGCCTCATCAAGCTCCTCTATGGTTTTAGCAGTTCTCAAATGACTTATATCCAGCATCACTGTTCGAGAAGCTGAATCATACTCGTTACCACCATCAAAAACAACTTTGATCTCCACATCTCCCGCTCTAACATAGAATCTAGGCTTAGCATCCTTTCTACTCCCATCATTATCTGTCCAGATTGCTAGTAATTCTTCAACAAAATCCTTTTTTTCACCTTGAACTAACGCAGTTCGTAAGATAGCGCATGCAGATTCTATGTGCCTCTGAATTTCCTGAGTTATCTCATATTTTACTCGGTCAACTTCCGGAACTTCTAATTGAGTCTTTCTTTCCTCCTGCTCTTCGAAATCCATATAGCATAATGTCATATGTGTCACAGTTAATTCAATAGCAATTCATATATGTGCTACAATAATCGCATGGAGACAAAGCATATTTCAGTCCACGCTCGAGATGTGTTTTTTGTTGGCGTCCTCTCAACAACCTTTTTCGCAACTATCTGGCTCCTCAAGGATTATCTCTCTGTAATATTACTCTCGTTCATCTTCGCGGTTGTCGTACACCCGCTCTATATCTTTCTCACTGATAAACTCCGTATTGGAAAGAAAATTGGCACTCTCTTGACCATTTTCATATCCTTTATCCTCATTGTCGTTCCCATACTCCTTTCTCTCAATCTCTTTTTCATGGAGATTAATCAGCTTGCTTCAAACAATATTCTTAATGCTGAAACTCTCGCAACCTCAATGAAATCGTATGTGGTTAGTACAAATGCTATTCTTGATACTCTCCCATTTGTAAACTACAAACTGAGCGTTGGTTCCGTTGAAGCTTTTCTTGCTGAGTTTGGAGGCAACATTAGCAAATATATTCTCAATAGGGCAGTATCGATTGGCACTTCGTCAGTTCAGATTCTTATAAAGCTTGTTATCTTTATATTGCTTACATACTTCACCGTACCTGTATTGCGTGATTTTAAAAAGTACCTCCTCAAAATCAGCCCACTCGAAAACAAAGTAGATGAGGTATATATCGACAGGCTTGTGGCCCTCATAACGTCACTTATCAAGAGTGTGTTTATCATCGCGCTCGCGCAAGGGCTTGTCGGAGCACTTTTCCTCAAGCTCGCTGGCATCGACTATCTCCTCACGCTCACCATGCTTATGTTTGTGTGTTCTGTTATCCCCATGGTTGGGACAGGATTTGTAACTGTTCCTATCGCCCTCTACCTTATAGCACAGGGAGACTTTGCGGGTGGTGCGCTTATCATCTTTGGACAGGTGGCATTTGTAAGCAACATAGACAATATTCTTCGAGCCATGCTCTTATCGCAGGACACATCTATTCATCCTGCCGCCCTGCTACTTGGAATCATCGGTGGACTACAGGTGTTTGGAGCCCTAGGACTTCTCTACGGCCCTATCATCATCATCCTCTTTATGACATCCCTACAGATCTATGCTGAGAGATTCAAAAGCTAGGCAAGAAATGGATATTTCTTCACAAGCGGTGTGTTTTCCCACCACGACTTAATGCTGTAAATCGTTCCCACTCGGACACGCGTCATTGCCAGCAAAATAACAATATAGATAATATGCTCATCGACAAACGGATTCTGCTTGAGGGGTAGGGAAGCAAGATAGATGAAAGTCATCATCAGTGCGCCCGAATAACCCGCTATGCGTATCCCCGCTCCCAACAATAAACTCAATCCAACTCCTGCCAATCCTGCCATAAAGAGCACATCGACAATCATATGACCTGCCATTGCTCGAAAGTACTCCTGAAACATGCCTCCTTCAGTTCCAAAGGCGAGAAAGCCATATGTTGGCGATCCACCGTTTATCCAAGCCTTGGCTGGCATTGTTGCAAATCCCAACCCAAGCAACTTGTCCAGAAATGCCCAGAGGAATATCCAACCCATCAAGAAACGAAGTGTTTCCCAATAAACCAAACTAGGATCCTCAGGACGAAAAAAAGAGGTTATTTTCTTGACGATATTCATGTGAATAATAGAGTCGCACAGCAATACTTGCTATGACGATAATTATAATTGCAGACACCATACAATACAAACATATCGCACCTAATGGCCCAATTTGCAAGTAAACCAGATATGCTGAGAACAATGCACCAACACCACTCTGCAATACTGCCAATCCAAACACGCGCGCGTTACGCATGCGCAGAGCAACAATAAACAATGTTGCAAGTAGTAGATAATGCACAGCCCCCAACAGAGCAAGGGGGAAACCTGCAATAGTAGCATACGAACTAGAGAGCACCTTTCCGCAGTCAATGAGTGGATTTGTTGAACATGGGGGAATGGCGTCGGAATAATGCTGATACGTCAAATACAACGCGTCAGAAAAACCCAATACTGCTAGTGCAATCAGCCATTGTATTCGTGTTTTCATACATTTCCTTGTTTAGGGCGAAGCGAATGCTACGCCCCAAACGAAGCCAGATCTTATCCAGCAATCATATCCCAGTCAGGCTTGCTGACAAACTTTGTCAATTTAACACCGTCAACTTCTGCTTTCACAGCGTAACGGACTTGCTGTTTACCTTTCTTTGTTGTTGTTTCATACTTAACCTTCTTCACTTCAGAAGAGGGAACAGTAACAAACTTTCGGTTCTTTACATCGTAGAATTTAATATCCATATTTTTACACCTCCTTTCAGTGAACTCAACTACCTCATTCTAAGTAAAAAAATTTGTACTTGTCAAGCTCAATTGAGTATAATCACATCATGCGCACTCTATTCAAACACATCACCGTGATACTTGCTACGAGTATTGTGTTGCTAGCACAAGCTATTCTCCCCACCTATGCTCATGCGCAGACACCTGAAACTCCCCTTCCAACTATCCCCCTCACATCCCCAGAGGAGAGGTTTGAGGCAGAAGTTGTCAAAGTGCTCGAATCCAAAACTGAAAAGCTCTATGGCACAACCCAAACAATTCAATCTCTGCGCATGAAGGCTCTTACGGGAAGCAAAAAGGGGAGCACCTTTACACTTATCAACGGTGGCGCAAGCTCATCAAGCATATCTTTGTTCAAGGAACAGGATAGACTCATCATTGCATCCATAACACAGCCGAACGGACAACAGACATACTTTGTTGTTGATTATGTAAGGCGGTCTGCGCTTGCCGTCCTTGGTGGTCTTTTCGTCATCATCGCTCTGGCAGTAACAGGGAGAAAAGGTGTCTCAGCTCTCATAGCCATGGTGTACTCCTTTATCATTATTTTCCATTTTGTGTTGCCTTTTATATCAAAAGGGGCTCCACCTATACTTATAGCAATTACGGCAGGTGTTCTTATCATCCCCGTCACATATTACATCTCACATGGATTCAATACGAAAACACATGTCGCCATTCTCGGTACTCTTGCAAGTCTCATCATCACAGGGCTACTTGCAGAGTGGGCAATAGAATCGACACACCTTACCGGCTTCGCGTCTGAAGATGCTCAATTTGTCCAGCTCATGAGCAATGGGACTATACATATAAAAGGACTCCTCCTTGCTGGCATATTGGTAGGTCTGTTTGGCATTCTTGACGACATTACCGTAAGCCAAGCCTCCATCGTCCAACAACTTAAAGAGGCATCACCATCACTATCAGGCCCAGAATTATATAGGAGAGCAATGGAGGTAGGCAAAGACCACATTGGATCTCTGATCAACACACTCATCCTTGTGTATGCTGGCGCTGCATTGCCTTTCATGCTTCTGCTCACCTCCTCATCAACGGGCTCACTTGCTACAGCAATTAATTACGAGATCATCGCGGAAGAAATTGTGCGTACGCTCACTGCAAGTATTGGACTTATCCTTGCAGTTCCCATCACAACGATAATTGCATCACGAAAGTGGTCTGATTAGACCGCTAGGACAGTCCAAACAGACACACTGGGCGTATTAGCAGAGTCAGGCTGTGTCTGCTAATACTTGTGTTATCAAGAAGTGCAAAATGTATTGCTACAAAGCGCTTATCCTGCTTAGTGTTTACACATGCATGCATTGGTTAAATCACAAGCATTACAATCACCTCTTACGCACTCCAACGTATCGGACTCACCATTTCATATTTTGTTCACATCAAACATGTAGGATACGTACAGATGGGAGGTGATGAAATGAACAAACATAATAAAAACTACTATACATTCGTGGCAGTCGCTCTTTTCTTTCTCCTTGTCGTGGGTGGAGTATATGCTTACTTCTCAGCACAAGCCATATCGGATTCAAATAAGTTCAAGACAGGTAGCATGAGCCTTGTATTGTCTGATGATAACCAGCTTCTCTCAACCTCAATCGATCAAAGTTGGGGAGGGAGTCAATTAGTACCAGGGATGGTTCTTCCAGAAAAGAAAATTGAGATTTTTAATAATGGCACAATCCACGCTGATCATGTCGATATCCAATTTTCATATACAGGAGACGAGAATATTGCCAAAAACATGCTGTTTGGGTATGCAAATCATGCATTCCGATATGGGGGTAGCGGGGATGCCACTTCTGTCAACTTGCTTACCGCTCTCAAGGGTGTTACTGATCCAGATTACATCGTGACTCAAGGAGACAATGGTCAGCCATTCACAGCATCTACTGTGGACGGCATCGATGGCTCAGTGAAGGACGGACGATTCTCCCTGCACGAATTATCCCTCTTTGGCAAGATTCGCATACAGAAAGGGGAGGAGCGAGGAGGTATAGATGCGGGAACTGCCGCAGATTTGTGGCTCAATGCAGATATTGCTGAAGGACTCACAGTTCAGAATGGGGAGCTCAATATGAAAATAACTGTTTCAATCGACCAGCACGCAAGCCAGTTCTGACAAACTCAACTATCGGTCGGCCGACGATAGTTGAAAGTCTCCTACACGAGTTCTTTTTATGGATAGGGCAAGGGCGCACGAACCAACCGCCCTGCCGATCTCGTGGGCAAGTGAGCGCATGTATGTCCCACTGCTACACACGACTCGAAACGCCACAACAGTCAACACCTCTTCATCACACCTATCAGAGAAAAATGCATTCCATGATGTGCGAATCTCGGGTACTCTGAAATCACCTGACTCAAGAGTATTCAACTTCCTCTCGATTTCTTTCCTCAGAGAAGACATATCTCTCTGCTCACACCTCATAATCTCTAGTTC
>CAZPDN010000007.1:0-11627 GCA_964585435.1 uncultured Gammaproteobacteria bacterium | reverse complement strand
GCGTATGGAATCAGAATAAAAAGATTAAGGGTGTACCATTGCTGAAAACTTCCTGTGAGCGTTGCATAGAGAATGAGCAGTATCATTCCCGCGAATCCAAGGTGTGTGAGACGAGAAGACTGGCGAGGTTTATTTATGATAATTAGGGGAAGAGTAAAGAATTTTATTCCTCCAGACGCGAGAAGAAGTATGCGAGCATAGATAGATGTGAAAGATGGTGCCTTTTGAGAAAGGAGATAGATGCCACAAAGAGCCAGTGAAACAGCAATGATGTCGTTGTGTGCATTGATAAGTCCTTCAAAAAGAATGATTGGGTGTGTGGCAAAGAACAAAGCCCACTTTTTATTCATGCGTTGCAATACCCAAACGCTCACCACATATGAAAGAGTGGCAAGTCCTTTGAAAAGAAGAAAGTTGAGAATCAGTTTTCCAAATGCCATCCAAGAGGCAAGGATGGATATGACAAGAAAGACTGGACCATATGGATATGGTCTGTGAGTCCAATGCATAAAACGAAGCCATGGATCTAAAGAAAAATCCGCAGGGATATGGGTATAGGGATTTGCACCATAGTGTGTAAAGATGTGCGCATCAAAGACATAGTTGAACAGGTCGTGTGATAGGAAAGGATATGCACATGTCAACACGCCAGCAGTGAACAACCCCAATAGGACAGGGTTGCAATTAGACGACCGAAATTGTCTGTGAAAAAAGAACCCCAAAACGACAAGAGTGACATAGGTGTGCCATGAGTCATATCTATTGAGGTATCCAAACTCAACAGCGCTATTGCGGAATCTTTCCCACAAAGGATGATTGATAAGAGTTAGATTTGGATCAATCAATACAAAGGAGTAGATAGCCAAGCAGACAATGAATAGTGCATAGGAGAGAAGCAAAGGCCAATTAATTCGATGGGGTTGCATGAGGGTTTGTGTCATCGAGAGGTCGAGAAATAATTTTAAAATCTTTATTTTCTGCTCGAACAACATAAGGAATTGTGGCGTCATCAAGGGAGTTTGTAGCCCAAGATCGCGTAATCACAACAAAATCTTTTTCCATTGTTTGGAATTGTCCGCGGAGTGTATTTTTGAATTCAGGATCGTCCTGAGCGGCTGCTGAAATTGGCGTGATGTCTCGTCCAACATAGTAAATAGCCTCTGGAAGGAAATCATCGTCAAGGTATATTTTTTCCGTAAATTGTGATGCTTCTCTCGAGATGAGTACACGCTCAGATTGATATCTATACATAGGCACAACCTCTTTGTATGATGCCTTTAGGTTTTTGCCAGCCACGAGTGTGACACAGATAATGAGAAGCCAGTGAACGAGTTGTGAATACCGGGGTAGATGAGATTGCATGAATTTTGTTCCGTCCCACAAGGACCAAGATATGGTAAGTGCGAGTGGAATGTATACCGGGATGAGATGCCAGAGCTGTGACTGACTTGATGACAAGAATGGGAAAAGGATGCCTGCATTCCAAGCGACTAAGAAAAGAATTGTTCGCCTATCTGAGACAAAATAAAAACGTGCCACCATCCATACCAGAGAAGCGATCCATATTTTGTACCACGAACCCACCCCCATATGCAGATAAAACAACACTTGTCGTGCTGGTTCAAATCGCACATAATCTGCGATCGTACGATTTCGTGTGCCGATCGTTTTGAAATGATGATCAAAAAATTCTGGGTAGAGATTCATATGATGCATATACCATGGGAGCACTATGCCAGCCCAAAGTACAGAACCCCCTACAAAATATACTATACCCCGAGGGCGAATCCACACGGGGAAAGAGGCGAAGAGAATAAGGGGTAGAGCTGATACTCCAACGAGAGTTTTAGTCATGATGAGCATACCTCCTGTAACCCCCGTTGCAAGAAACCAAACAGGATTCTGCTTTGCCCTGAGTGCCGAATAGATAGTTGTTATATAGAAAAAGCAAAATGGCGCATCAAGATTACCCGTTCGTGCTCGAGCAAAAAACCACACAGCAGTACCAAGAGTTAGTGCCGCTACAAAGCCTGCATGTCTGCTTTTGGTAAGCTCATTCGCCAAGAGATATATCATCAACACGGATCCAATACCGAGTAGAGCAGATGGTAGACGTGTACTCCACTCTGAAATGCCAAAGAGTTTGTATGAGATTGCAACAAGCCACATACCCATAGGTGGATGATCATAAAATGGCTTTCCTAACCACTTCATATTCATAAAATCCCCAGTCTCAACCATGGTGCGAGAAATCACTGCATACCATCCCTCATCCCAACTTGAGAGTGTGCTATAATCAAGATGGTATACGTATAGAAAGCTGAACACAGCAAGCAAAATCAACACATATCCATCATGAAATCTTTGCTTTCTCAACTTTACGATAAAGTCACTCATCATCCTCATAAGCTCATTATACTGATACTTTGTGCGTTAGTGGTGACTATGTACGGATCCTTACGCATTGCTCCTGTCGTATACGAATCTGTTGCATATACATATGATCAAGGCAGGGATTTCGCAGCTGCTAAGGATATTGTGGCGAATAAGAATCTCGTCCTCATCGGTCCAACTACAGGTATGCAAGGTGTGTTTCATGGAGCATGGTGGTTTTACACCCTTGCGGTGGGATATGCACTGTTTGACGGAGCACTCTATGGCTATTATGTGATTACAATTCTGCTAAGCACTCTATGTGTTGTGGCTCTCTATAAAGGGCTATTATCCCACACATCTCGATTTGTCGCGCTGACTGCAATCGTGATTATGGCTTGTTCTCCTTACTTCATCTATACCTCTACATTTGCATCAAATACGGTCCTTATGCTCCCTGCAATGGTGGTCTATATGTATGGCATTGTATCGTCTTTTCACAAGCCCACGCTTGGCTCTCTTTTTGCAATTGGCCTTGGAATGGGATTGCTATTGGAGAGCGAGTTTGCATTTGGGATATTTATCTTTCCTGCAAGCTTGATAACGTACATTCTGACCCAAAAGCGCCACGCTTTTCCAGTTAAATGGAAAAATCTCTTTATTGTGGCATTGGGTAGCATGGTTGCAACTTCAGCGCGAATCCTTTTTGAGTTGAAATATGGCTTTATGCAGACGAAAACCCTGCTTAATTTTTCGGGGAGGCGAGTTGAGATACAACCTTCTCTATCGGATGTTTTTCGGGATCGATTGGGTCATATGAGAGCATATGTGGAAGGTCTTGTACATAGTGATGTTCATGCTTACATATGGATATTGTTAGGTATAGCACTGTACGGGCTATTTGCTGGTGGAAAACAGTTGAAGCCTGTTGTGCGAAAAAGTGTTCACTATCTGATTACTCTTTTTTTCACATTGTTTGGATTGTCTATGTTCTATACAAAAAATCCATTTTACGGTTATTACTTTGAAGGATTAGTGGTACTTGTGTTGGTTGTTTGCATGATTGGATTACACGCTGCCTTGATGATGAAAAATAGATATGTTAAGCCTTTGGTACTCATGTGTCTGGTGTTTATTGGACTGAGTGGTATTCAGCAATCGTATCTTGCAATGAAAAAAGGATTTGTTCCAGAGGGTCTCCACATGCACACGCTTGCAGTTGACCATGTACTGGACCGTGTCAAGGGCAAGGACTTTTGTCTACGAATATACACCCCACCTGCTATCACGTATACATATTCCTATATTTTAGATCATGAAGTAGGAAGAAGAGGTAAGTCATATCCTCATGATAGATTTATCAAAGGGGAGTGTTGGTACTTCATCGAGACAGACGAAAACAATGAAAGGCGGGATGCGTGGATGCTTAAACATATTCCTGAAGGTGCCGAAAGAGTATATGTGCATGATATCAGTCCACACCTTCAAATCAGCAGATGGCGCTATCAAGGCAAAGCTTCTCTTGATGGTGAGCTATAGCGAACGGGCATATGGTATCATGAGTCTATGAAAGACACATTGATCCAGGATCTCACGGTCGTTTTAACAGTCTATAATGAAGCGTTTCATGTGAAGCGATGTATTGAAAATGCGCTTCAGCTTACTCCACATGTCATTGTCATCGATACGGAAAGCACTGACAATACTGTCGATATTGTGAAAGGAATGGGAATGAATGTTATCACTTGCCCAAACACAAAATTTGTCGAGCCAACACGCAATTTCGCGATTTCTCATGTCAAGACAAAATGGTTTTTCATCCTTGACGCTGATGAACGATTTTCACCTGAATTGATGAAAGAGATGAGAGAGACCCTTGCAACTACGACAAAAACACACTTCAAAATTTCAAAGAAGAATTTATTTGCTGGAAAATGGTGGCTGAGGCACGGCGGTTGGAATGCGGATACGGCAATTCGTTGTATCAAAACGGAATCGTTTAAAGATTGGCCCGCAGCAATCCATTCAACCCCCGGGGTTGTTGGGGAGTGTGGCCAGTTCAAGGCATTGCTTGATCATCACGTGCATCCATCTCTTGAAAACATGGTTGCAAAAACGGCCAATTACGAAAATATGGAATCCGACCTGCTTTTCAAAGCTGGGCGTCCATCGTCTGTGCCCATTTTTTTCAGAAAGTTTTTTGGTGAATTATATCGACGCATGTTTAAGAATCTAGGTTTTTTGGATGGCAACCCTGGAATCATCGAATCCGTATATCAAGCTTACTCTAAAACCATTACCTATCTATTTTTATATGAAAAGAGTTCTCGTCTATAACCCGTACATGGATGTTATCGGTGGTGGTGAAAGACATATTATTTCTATTTGCGAGGTGCTTCGATCAGCTGGATACGTAATAGATATCGCGTGGGATGATGCTACCTTGCCTGCAAAGCTCTCATCATTTCTCTCTATGGATCTGAGTTCGTACACTGTTGTGCCTCATGTGTTTAAGCAAGGTATGTCTTCTGCTCGCAATAAACTCTTGAAACAGTACGACGTGTTTATATATGTCACAGACGGAAGCTATTTCCCCGGAAAAGCAAAAAGAAACATTATCTTCTCGATGTATCCGGATAAAAATCTCTATAAACTTTTTCCCATCAACTGGCTGAAGCTCCGAAATTATGACATTGTTGCCAACGGAGATTTTACCGCGGAAAAGATCCGCTCATGGCTTCACAAACCCGTTCATGTTATCTACCCCTATGTAGATAGAGCTTTCTTCGCAGAAAACCCCATTAAAAATAGAACAATCCTTTCTGTGGGGCGATTCTTCAAGCACCTCCATTCAAAACGACAGGACGTGCTTATCCATGCATTTACACGTCTGCAACATGATTTTCCAGAAACACGCGACTATACTTTGGTGCTTGCAGGGGGGCTTCGTCAGGAAGACCAAGCATATATGGATGAGTTAGAACAACTTTCATCTATCAATAAAAATATTCTCTTTAGACCAAACATTGCGTTTGATGAGCTAAAGAAACTCTATTCCCAAGCGCATGTGTATTGGCATGCCGCAGGTTATGGTATAGATGAAAACACACAACCAGATCTTGTTGAGCATGTGGGAATTAGTCCGCTAGAAGCAATGGCATCAGGATGTATTACTTTTTGTTATAAAGCAGGTGGACCGGCTCGGTATGTAAGTCACGGGTCAAATGGCTTTCTGTACTCATCCATGGATGAGTTGGTCGAGCTCACAGCAGATGTCTTGCACGACGGAAAAAAACAACTCGATGTCATGAAGAATGGCCAGATATTTGTCGGATCTCATTTCTCTTATCCAGTTTTCAAAAACAAAGTCGAACAGTTGTTTTCACTTGCATGAACAAAACTTTTTCTATTATTATTCCTGTCTACAAGAATACGGACATGGTTGTGCGAAACCTGAAACATAACGTGCCTTTTTTCAAAGGGTGCGAAGTTATTGTCGTAGATGACGCATCAGATAACGGACTCGCAGAAAAAGTTCGTACCGCATTCCCAACTATTACAGTACTGGAAAACAAACACAACATGGGATTTGGTCCTACAGTTAACAGAGGGGTTAGTGCAGCGAAGGGTGATTATCTGGTGCTTTTGGGGTCAGATGTGAAGCTCATCGAGCCTCTTTCTCTCTCCTATTGTACAAAGTTTGAGAAGGATCCTACTCTGTTTGCCCTCTCTTTTAAACAAAAAGAGCGCGACGGATCATCAATGGGTAAAAACCGCATCTTTTTTACCAAAGGAATGCCGGGTCATGCCAAAACGCACGATCTGCAACCGGGACGAAATGCATGGGCAGATGGAGGATCGAGTATTGTGCGAGCAGACATGTTCAAGGAGCTTGGGGGATTTTGTGATTTGTACGCGCCATTTTACTGGGAGGATGTAGATTTATCATATAGAGCCATGAAGAGAGGTTGGCATAGTGAGTTTGATCCTTCTATTTTCGTAGAACATCATCATGAATCAACAATCGGAAGTCTGTTTACAAAAGACCATGTGAGAATGATTTCATATCGAAATCAATTGTTGTTTACCTGGTCTGTCCTTACATATGCACCGTATCTGCTTTCTCATGTCCTGTGGCTTGCATGGTATATCATCCGCATTGGTACCCGAGACACGGCTTTTTTGAAAGGATTCGTCATGGCAATAATGAGATTGCCTGCAGTATTTCGTCAAAGGCACAAACTCGTTTCGACCATATCTGACAAAGACATCTTTACCTCTTTCCCAGCCTAAATATACATGATGAGCGCGATATTGTAGAGCGCGTGAATAAGAATTGGAGCAATCACACTTCTTCTATCAAGATAAACAAATGAATTCACCAAGCTGAGTATGAAATCTGTGGCGAGGAAGATCAAGAGCATATTGCCCCTTAGCTCAGGAATGGTAAAGAGCATGGGTATATGAAGAATGAGGAAAAGAATACTTGTGTTGAAAGCCGACGTATACACACCTTTTGAATCTTCATACATGCGTTTCAACAGAAATCCCCGAGCAAAAACTTCCTCTACAGTTGCAGTTGCCAAACTTAGACCAACAATGAGATATACAGGTGATTGAGACAAAATTGATGCATCTATGCCCCCGTGCTTCACGATGTGAGCAGCACCTGCAGACACAATAAATGCGAGACCAATACCCAAACCCAGCCATACATCGGATAGAAACTTCTTCGATCGGAGTGTCAATCCCTGAACTATGTTTCCACCTTCATAGTATTTGAGGTAGACATATGTGGGAACAAGGAATACAAACGGCTTTGCTATGAGCTCATCAAACCATTCGGGAATACCAGCATCGCCAAGGTGCACACGATAAAAACTCCACAAGATAAGCACGATCCCATAGATATTCAGAACCTTCTGAAGTTTTGATGGTTCATGAGACATGTATATATAGTACGGCGGTCGATGTTGGAAATCAAGATGTGTCTAGGATTTATCCTTCCACACTACCTTGTTGTACATGAAGTACGAATAGGGGATGACAAACAAGGCAATAATGAGTGCTTTGTATAACATCCAAGATGGTATTGAAATCATGGAAAGGTGGTACATGTGATCTCCAAAAAAATGCAGTGTTGTTTTCATACCAAACCATTGTATGAAGATTGCACCTGAAGCAATGAGGTTGAATTTGACAAGTCCTTTCAATCGAGATGATTTAAGTTTTTTATGCTTAAAGCTCCAATAATTATTGATAAAGAAGTTAGAGAGTATGGCAGTCTCCGCACTCAGAGCATTCGCAGTAGGTTTGGATAATGTGGTGAGGGCAATGAGGCTGTAGGCAGTGCCGAAATCAACCACCGCTCCAATGAGGCCTGTGAGGGCAAAGCGTATAAAAGAAGAATGTCTAAAAATATAGAATAGAGTATCGAACATGAATTGAAATGACTGCATTTTTGATTCTCCGTTCAGGCGATCAGTGAAATTGAGCGGAGTTTCAGCAATCACGAGATTCTTTTTTATTGCTTTGTCTAGCAATGCAATTTGGAATACATATCCTGTGTAGCCCTTCATATCTGAAGCTATAGAGTCTAAATAGCTTGCCTTTATACAGCGATATCCAGATGTCCAATCACGAAGCTTAAAGTTCATAAAGAGCGCTTGTGCAACAATATTTCCTACAACAGATGTGAATTTTCTCCAGAGCGACCAGTGTGATGGAATTGATCCTCCAGGAATATAGCGCGATCCTATAACGAAATCGGCACCCTCGTCTATTTTTGCGAGAAAATCTGGGAGAATATCTGCTGGATGTTGACCATCTCCATCCATTTCAAAAATGACGTCAGGCTTGTGTTTTTCAATCGTATGCGCAAAAGCATTTAAGTATGCTTGTCCCAAACCAGCCTTTTTCGTATTGACTTGGAGATGAAGTTTAGATGGATATGATTTTTGCAATTCTCGAACAGCATCCGCTGTGCCATCGGGGGAAGAATCATCGGTCACGAGAACCTCTACATTCCAATTTTGAACATGTTCTACTGTTTTAAAAATCAATGGGATAAGCTCTGACACGCCTCTCTTCTCATTGTATGTAGGGATAACAATTACTGCTTTTTTCATAGTTCTTTTGCTCAATACTACACCTAGCACATACAAAATACAATGGAAAAATGGCCCATGCTTCTAGATTTGTGAACGCACTATTGCAGTTGCTCGTAGACTTCTTGCTATCAGTGATTGAGTTTCTTCTCTCCCCGCTCGTATTACTTTGTGTGAGATTCTTGGTGCTAATCCATCATATTCCCCATAAAACAAAACGTTTGGGATTCGTCTACATGAGAAAGGACTCAAATCGAGGAATGTAATCTGGACAAAACCAGCATCAATTTCACTTACGTTCAATCTGGAATTTCTGAAGTTGGGGTAAAGCGCGAGTATCTCATCCATGAGAGCATCGTGAGAGAGAAAATGACCATGTGAGGATGTGTGTAAATAATTTCTGATTCGTACATATCGACTATTAAGTTCGACGCCTTGTTCTATACATTCTCGCAGGTAATCCATATTGGACGATAGTGTATCAAGCAATTGCGTAGCGTCAACTGGCAAACTTGACTTTCGTCGTGATTTTGTAGACAATCAATGCATGGTTGACGCAGGTAGTATTCTTATAATCACGGCAATTTCTATAATGACCATTCTCATAACGGTCATCGGATTTCAGATCATTGTCATCTTGAAAGAGATTCGCCTCATCGTTAAACGAATCAATGCAGTTTCACAGTCTATTGAAAACGTCGGAGAGCGATTGTCAGGAGGTGCATCAGAGATTATGGGGTTTGTGTCAGGAATCAAAAATGTGCTGACAGTTGTTGATACTATTTCAGATACACAATCAAAACATGGCAAAAGATAATCAATCTCCAGATGATGAGCACAGCAAGGGTTTCCGCTTCGGGATGATGCTGGGTAGTGTTGTGGGATCTGCTGGATTGTATCTGCTGGGCACTCAACAGGGCCGTAAGAAGCTCCGATCTGTGATTGACTCATTCGACGCGCTTGATACAAATATAGTCGAAGACATCAAAAAACTTGCACAATCTCCGTCTGAATCGCAAGGGAAAAAGGTAGTGTCAGATATTCAAACAGTTCTTCATAAAATCGAAACCACACTACCATCTCGAAAAGAGATCTCGAGATTTTTTGCAAAGGATGGTCAGATATTGAAATAAGGGTTGACATGAGGCTCAATCTTGAGTAAAATACGAGCTACCAATTGTATTTTGGTATGTAGTCTTAAGTAGTTTTTTCATATATAGATCGTTATGACGGTCTATTTATTTTTGTTTATTTCATTAATCCCTGATGACACAATCTCAAAAAACATCAAACGGTTCACCTGTACCAAACAGAGTATTTGTTGGAAAATCAGATCCACAAAGTTTTAGAGATTTCGACCTCATCCAGATCCAAAAAGATTCATGGAACAAGTTCCTGGAGACGGAACTTCGCCAGATTCTTAATGAATTCTTCCCTATTGAAGACTACACAAAGAAAAACTTTCTCCTTGAGCTTCTTGATATTGAATACGGTGAACCACGATTT
Organism: uncultured Gammaproteobacteria bacterium; assembly: GCA_964585435.1. GTDB lineage: Bacteria > Patescibacteriota > Microgenomatia > UBA1406 > HO2-37-13b > 2-02-FULL-43-11-A. Next base: position 1,641 of record CAZPDN010000007.1, on the reverse strand, counting down.
ACGGAAGAAGAGTGCGTGGATAGAAAACTATCATACCAATTCCCCGTCTATATCAAAGTTAAACTGACAAACAAGCGAACAGGTAAAGAAAAGACACAAAACGTCTACTTCTTTAATCTCCCACGCATGACTTCGAGAGGTACATTTATCGTTAATGGTATTGAACGCGCAGTCATCAGTCAGGTTGTACGAGCTCCAGGCGTGTACTTCACTGCTGAAGAAGACAAAAACACAGGCGCAACTGTGTACAATGCCGAGGTAAGACCATTTATTGGTGCTTGGCTTGATTTCTCTATCTCAAAGCACAACATTATTGAAGCAAAGATCAATAAGAAGCGCAAATTCTATGCATCCTCATTGCTTCGAACCTTCAAGAATCTTCCTGATACAGAATTAGTGAAACTTTTCTCTGAGCTTACACAAGATCAGATCAATAAGTACATCGTGCCTACTCTTGAAAAAGATGGTCCTCGAACACGAGATGAGGCAATTCTTGAGATCTACAAAAAGCTACGACCAGGCGAGCCACTCGTGCTCAACACTGCAACTGAAACACTGAAGAACCTTTTCTTCAATCCTCGACGATACACATTGTCTGACATTGGTCGATACAAAATGAACCGAAAGTTTGGACAAAACAAGCCTCTTGATGAAGAGCATGTGGTGTTAAGTCTTGAAGATATGGTGACAATCATCACGCACCTCGTTCAACTCACAGATGGCAAGGGTGCATTTGATGACATTGATCATCTTGCAAATCGACGGCTCCGCACAGTTGGAGAATTGGTGGGCATGTATGGTGTTCGTGTAGGTATGGTCCGCACTGAGCGAGATATCAAATCTCGTATGAGCATGACCTCAGCTGATGAGGAAGTCGCTCCATCACAGGTCATTAACAGCAAATCATTGGTTTCTACAACGAACTCATTCTATCGAACAAGCCAGCTTTCAACGATTGTTGATCAGACTAATCCGCTTTCAGAAGCAGATAACCTTCGACGACTTACAGTTGGAGGTCCAGGAGGACTTCAAAAAGAGAGAGCATCATTCTCAATTCGAGACATTACCCCATCACAATATGGCCGTATTTGTCCAATTCGATCTCCAGAAGGTACAAACATTGGTGTGATGACATACCTTGCTATGTACGCACAGGTAAACCGATTTGGTTTCCTTGAGGCTCCATACAAAAAGGTTGTCGTTAAGAAAGAAGGAGGCAAGGATGTGGCATATGTCACGGATGAAATCGTCTATCTCCAAGCTGACGATGAAGAAAAGCTGTACACAACTCATAGCGGTATAGCAGTTGATGAAAAAGGTAAAATCCTCGAAGAGCGTGTTATTGCACGATGCATGGGTGATATTACAGAAATTCCAGCAACAAAGATCAACTACATTGACATGTCACCTCGACAAGTCTTTGGTTTGTCTGCTGCAACAATCCCATTCCTTCAGCACGATGACGCTCAGCGCGCACTGATGGGAAGCCACATGATGTGTCAGGCTGTGCCACTCGTGAAAGCCAATTCTCCATTTGTGGGAACAGGTATGGAAGAAGTAGTGAGTAAGGTCTTGGGTCGAACTATTCTTGCTCCAGATGATGGTGTTGTTGAATATGTCGATGCACACAAAATCACACTC
>CAZPDN010000006.1:0-12644 GCA_964585435.1 uncultured Gammaproteobacteria bacterium | reverse complement strand
TATCGTATACAGATGAACAAGGACATGAAAATAATGATGTGTTTGTTATTCATAGAGCTCCTCTAAGCGTCCATGAACGATTCATGGCATTCTTGATCGAACACTATGCAGGCAACTTCCCACTCTGGCTCGCTCCTGTGCAGGTTGCACTATTGCCTGTGAGTGAAAAGCATTTCGAACTGGCACAGCGCGCCCACAAACAACTTGCAGATGCAGGTATTCGGACAGAACTCGATCTAGATAACAAAACGCTATCAGCAAAAATCAGACGCTGGACATTGCAAAAGGTACCATACATGTGTATAATAGGTGACAAAGAAGCTCAGTTAGATGAGCTTTCAGTCTCTGTCCGTTCACGTTCAAGGAATGATCTTGGAACAGTGCAACTTTCAGAGCTGATACATCAGTTGCGAACAGACATTGATAAGAAATCAAACACAAGCGAGACATAATGTCACCGACAAACGGTACATTATCAATGAACGCATACGAGGAGACCAATTTCGCCTCATTGATGCGCTCGGAGAACAGCTTGGACTGGTAAGCCGCGAGGAAGCTTTTGCTTATGCTCGAGAACATGAGGTCGACTTAGTGCTCATTGCAGCACATGCTGATCCCATCGTTGTCAAGGCAATCAATTTCCACAAATTTCTCTACCAAGAGGAAAAGCGCAACAAGGATAGTAAGAAGGGCCAGCGCAAAGGAGGAACGAAGGATGTTCAATTATCCCTCTTCATCGGCAAAGGAGATGAGGATAGGATTAAAAGAAAATCGATCGAATTTCTTGAAGATGGCTTTCAAGTACGGATTAGACTCCGTATGCGAGGACGAGAACTTGGTAAAGCAGATATGGCTCTAGCTCATGTCAAAGAATTTATCTCAGCTCTCGGAGATGTCACCATAGCATCTGAACCACGTATGCAGGATAAAACATGCACAGCAGTTGTGGTACGAAAAAAATAACATGAAAAACAAGCAACGAACACGCAAGGCTGTTACCAAAAGATTTAAGGTAACTGCAACAGGAAAAGTCATGCACAGAGGCCATGGCGTCCGCCATTTGAGAACAAAAAAAGCAAATCGCAGACTCAGAGCTCAAGCAATTCCACGTGAAGTTCTTGGAACAATGAAAGCAAAAGTGTTAAAAATGCTTGGTCTTAAATAATAATCTACTATGACACGTGTAACCGCAGGTCCCCGCACCAGACAACGACATAAAAAAGTTCTTGAGCTTGCTAAGGGCTATCGCATGGCTCGTCACAAGCAGTACACCACAGCTAAACCAGCTGTGCTACATGCAGGTGAATATGCCTTCATGGGACGTAAGCTTCGCAAGCGAGATTTCCGCACTCTGTGGATTGTCCGACTCAATGCAGGACTTCGAGAATTGGGAATGACATACAGCACATTCATCTCAAAGCTTCGCACAAAGAATGTTGAGCTTGATCGGAAGGTGCTTTCATACTTCGCTTCGCAGAAACCAGGCATCTTCAAAAAGATTGTCGAGGACGTAAACAGCGCCAACTAATATTCAATTCTCTAGATATGAGAGGGATCGTGCGCTATACTATACGTCATGGACGATCATGATATTCAGCAGATTCGAGCCGATTTTGACTCACAAATCTCTACGGTTACAAACACCTCTCACCTTCAAGAATTACGTGTTGCTTTTCTCGGTCGAAAAGGTCATGTGAACAATCTCTTCGCACGCATGCGATCCCTCCCAGCAGAAAAAATAGGGGAGTGGGGGGTTGCAACAAACACGCTCAAAAACGACGTTGAACACAAGCTGAATGAGCTCGAGTCAAAGCTCCAATCTCAAAAACAAGAGCAGTTGCAACAAAGCCTCGACACAGGCATTCCTGGGCAAAGGCCAAAAATTGGCAATCTCCATCCCACAACTCGCGTCATTCGAGAGATTAATTCTTTTTTTAGATACTTAGGATATAGTGTGTATGAAGGTCCTGAGATAGAAACTGATGAAAACTGCTTTGCAAAGCTCAATGTTCCTTCGGATCATCCAGCTCGAGACCTACAAGATACTCTCTATATAGCAGAGCCTGAATGGTTATTGCGCACACAGACATCGTCTGTAGAGGCTCGCGCACTAACCCAAGAGCAACCACCTCTGCGCATTGTTGTACCAGGCAAGGTATATCGAAACGAAACATCAAGCGCCACAAACAATTCTATTTTCTACCAGTATCAAGGGCTATGCGTCGATAAGGATATAAGTCTGGCGGAACTTCGTGGCACGCTGAGTGCATTCTTGCGCTTTCTCTATGGCGAAGACGTCAAAATCCGTATCCGTTGCAAGTACTATCCAGAAGTAGAACCAGGTGCAGGTATGGATATTCAATGTCAGTTTTGCTCCGGGAATGGCTGTCACGTCTGTAAATATAGAGGTTGGGTTGAGATTCTTGGATCAGGGATGGTTCATCCAAACACTCTCCGCGCTTGCAATATCGACCCTCACACGTGGTCTGGATTCGCGTTTGGTTTGGGACTCGACAGGCTTGTCATGCAAAAATATGGCATTTCAGACATCCGAACACTTTATAATGGGTCATTAGTTTACGAAGACAGCATATGATTGTCCCACTCAATTGGCTTAAAGAATACATAGACATACGTGAAACGTCTGAAGAATTGGCGAAGATTTTTACGTCTATCGGATACATGCTCGACAGACCAATTTCATACACGGATACTGATGTCATTCTGGATTTGGAGGTACGACAGAATCGCGCTGACTGTCTTTCTTTGGTTGGACTAGCTCAGGAACTTTCCGCCGTACTCAACAGACCTCTTATGTTCCCCGCATGTATGGAGCATCTGCCAGCAACCACATCATCCACAACCATAGACATCGATGATCCTCACGCATGTCCTCGATTCTTCGCACTCACATATGAAAACGTTCAAATACAGGAGTCCCCTGAGTGGATGAAGAAGCGACTTGAAGCATATGGCATAAAGTCAATCAACTCCGTTGTAGATATTACAAACTATGTCTCTGTGGAGCTGGGAATGCCTATGCACGCATATGATGCTGATCTCGTGAAGAATCGCCACATCACAATTCGTAATGCCCGAGAAGGTGAGGAAATCGAGCTTTTTGGAGGAAGACATGTCGCGTGTTCCTCAGACGATATCATTCATGCTGATGATGATGGCCCAATTGGACTTGGTGCGCTGATGGGAGGAGAAGCAAAAAGCGTCCATGACACATCTACCGCCATCATTCTTGAAGCTGCAGTCTATGATCAGGCAAGTGTACGACGGTCTTCTCGAAGACACAACATCCGGACAGATGCATCAACTCGACTCGAAAAATTTATTCATCCACAACTCGTCGAAGTTGCCATAACTCGAGCCGCTCAATTAATGGCAGACATTCATGGAAGCGCACACATTGTTGCTACAACAGACATCTATCCTCGTCCTCAAAGCATTCAGTCCATATCTTGCTCGTCTGATGCCGTCAGGCGACTTATTGGTATTGATGTTTCCCAGGATGCCATGATAAAGATCTTGCATGCTCTCCAGTGCACTACTACAGTGCATGACTCGGATGTATTCGAAGTAACACCTCCATTCTTTCGCACAGATCTAGAACAAGAAGCAGATATTGCTGAAGAAATAGTACGAATATATGGTTATGATGCCATTCCCGAAAAACTTCCCCAGCAAGCACCTCCGCGCTCTTTGCAATCGAGTTGGTACGACAAAGAGGAATTGGCACGAGACGCATGTATTGCAATGGGCTATGATGAGGTCATTACAGAACCTTTAACTCACGAGGAAACAAGTACCCTCACACCCATTCACCTTGAAAATTCTCTGACAAGTGAAAAAGATATGTTGCGCACAACATTACAACACTCTCTCTATCGTGCTCTATCTGAACGAACCAAGCATAGGCAACAGGATATTCGACTCTTTGAGGTAGGAAAGATTTACTTTTTAGAGGCTGATTCGTACAAGGAGGAACGTGTGATCGGGCTTGCAACAAAAGGGGAGCATACATTTCTGCAATTAAAGGGAGACTGTGAAGAGCTTTGTCGCCGGCTAGGCTACGCATACAGCGCTGATATAGTGACATACGTTGCTCTTGACGATGCTTCTTACTTTGCGTGCATTTCTCTAGAAAAACTTGTTCACACAGGGGTCTCATATTCACCTCGTATACTCTCGTCTGTTCCTCAGGTAATCATCCATGATTTCGTATGTGTCATCAGAAATGAAAGCCGTCTAGAAGATGTTCTTGGTCATATTTCATCCATCCATGAACACATCTACAGGACTCAGTATGTATCTACGCAGACAGCTGATAGCGGACAACAAGAACATGTAATCCGTGTTTATTATGCTCATCCCGATGGTCATCCTCTCACTACAACAGACGTCCGAGAGGCTCAGGAAGCCATTCAAACATATCTTTCTACAGTGTAGGCAATACTCCTCGAAGTATCACACATACCATTTATTCGCTAGGCTAGAGTGTTGGCGTGGGTGTATCAGTAGGTGTGGGAGTTGAAGGTGCTTGAGTGGCTGTCGGGGTAACTCCTTCCCAGGGTCGATTGACTCCGATTTTATAGCTCTTTTCAGACGATCCTCCTTTGACGTTTACCGCAGAAACCTTGATCTCATACACACCATCACTGAGGGTGAATGTTTCATCGATATCTTTTTTGTTCTCTTGCCATTCCTTTAATGTACTGCCATTTGCCTGAATAACAACCTTAGAGAGATCGTGCAGAGAAGCTATCTTTGCTCGGATGCGTACGCTGTTAGAAGATACAGTGCTTTTATCCGATGGTTCTCGAATATCTACGACCACATCTTCATTCTTTGAGGTAGATGTTTCTCCTGGGACTTTATAGCGAGAATCGTCTTGACCGGCAATCCACGCATCTATACCAGCTTGCCATCGATTTGTACCATCGGTTGAAATCGGGTCATCTTCTGTAATGACGATATATTCTTTTTCTTCATATTCACCCGCTTTGATTTCAACATCGTTCGCTTTCTTGGACGGATCACTCTTTGACATCTTTACTTTTGCATAGAAAGGTGACACTGTTGTTGGTAGGAATTCTTTTATAAAGAGGTCAGCGCGTGTTGGTTGCCCTTCTTTTGGCAGGCCTCCCAAAAGAGCGTCAACTTCAAGGGATTCTATGCTGTCAGGACGCTCCATAATTCCATCCTTATATGCAGGATCAGATAAAAACACCCTCATAATCCCATTCCAGATAGGTGATGCTCCTGTCACACCTGATGCAATTTTGGAGTTCATTGGCGAGTTATCATTGTTTCCAACCCACGTTCCGACTGTAATGGACTGTGTATAACCGATAGTCCAGTTATCGCGAAGATTGTTTGTCGTACCCGTTTTCACAGCAACTGTTTTACCTGGAATATTCAAGGCGCTTCGTGCTCCAAATGCCTCTGATCGAGCATTGTTGTCGGATAGGATATGCGAAATGAGATACGCGACTTCTTTACGAATTGCCTTTTTAGGTCGAGACCTTTTGGCTTTATATAAAACTTTGTTGTTCTTGTCTCGAATCTCGAGAATAGAAACTGGTTCAACAGACTCACCTTCACGGGCAAATGTAGAAAAGGCATTTGTCATATCAAGTAAGGTTGTTTCACCACCTCCAAGCGTCACAGACAACCCAACCTTATTCACATTTGCCTGTGTTGGTTCGAGACTTGTGACACCCATGTCATAGGCTGTTTGCATCATGTTTCTCACACCCACCTGAGCAAGAATCTTGACTGCTGGAATATTGAGAGAATTTGCAAGGGCTCGGCGGTAGGTGACTGGACCGCGGAACTTTCCATCATAGTTACGAGGTGTATATGACTTACCTCCCTGATTCGGGAATTCCGTTTCAACATCCATAATCACTGATGCTGGGGAGTATCCTTGAGCAAATGCAGTTGCATAGGTGAAAGGTTTAATAGACGATCCGGGCTGTCTGAGCGAGGTTGCTACATTGTGCTGACCGTATTCTTTATTTGTATAGTCATACGAACCTACCATAGCAAGGATATCTCCATTCTCAGAATCCATAGCTACGGCTGCGCCATTCGTGGCTTTAAAGGAGATAAGTTTTGACACTTCGTCCTTCACGATTTTTTCGGCTTTCTTTTGCTTGTCACTATCTAATGTTGTCTTGACCTGAATACCTTGGTCGAGAATCTTTTCACCAAACAACTCAACAATTTGCTTGCGCACGTAGAAGACAAAATGTGGAGCATCTATAGCCACGGAACCTTGGGCGAACGTGACCTTCTCGAGATCCTTGAGAGCCTTCAACTCCTGCTCCTTTGTTATATAGTCGTCTTCACGCATTCGTCGAAGAACATCTTTTGTACGACCTTTGTATGCATCCTTTACACCAATAAGAGGACTGTAGCGGGTGGGACTTTGGGGAAGACCAGCAATGATCGCAGATTCTGTGAGAGTTAAATCTTTGGCGTCTTTGCCAAAGTACCCTTTTGCAGCAGACTGAACACCCCAGAATGTACCTCCGTATGGTGACTCATTCAAATACATTTCCAAAATCTCATCTTTGGTATAGCGTCGCTCAATTTCTACAGCCAAAATGACCTCTTTAATTTTTCTGGTGAAGCTTCGCTCCTGTGTGAGAAGGACATTTTTCACCAATTGTTGAGTAAGTGTTGATCCTCCTGCCAGCCTCCTACCTGTGAGAGCACTTCGAACTACAGATCTGACAATGCCCCAAGTTGAAAAACCGCTATGAGAATAAAAACTCTTGTCCTCGACAGCAATTGTGGCCTGTTTAAGTGTTTCGGGAATATCCTTGAGCTTGACGGGGACACGATTTTTATCTTCAAACATCTCGAACAGTACTTTGTCATTTCGATCATAAAAAACAGTTGATTTGCCTGTGCGCGTTCTTACTTCACCTGGTGAAGGTAGGTTTCGTGAAAACCATATAAAAACAACCATGCCAAGCATAAAAAGGCCAACAATGCTTCCCACAGCAAGCTTAAACAAAACAGGGCTTGACGTCATTTTTTTGAATGAAAACGACATGGATGATCGCGATGCTCTTCGGAGAGGTTTGTAGATGTTGGACTGTCGAGAATTTCTTTGCATGCGTAAAAGATTATTGTATACTACATTGATTGTACCATATGGCAAAACTCAGACATCAATTCACCTCACATAAGTTTCTTGCAAAAGCTTTTATTATTGTGTGCACCATAATGCTCATCATCATGTCCTTTCTCCCTCTACTCATTCAGGCCATGATGTAGCTTTGTTATACTAGCTTGCATATGCACTTGTTCGACATCCCTCTCTCGTCTCTTCCCAAAACAGCTCCTCGCACCATAAAACTCATGTCCCTTCTTTCCATACACACGTATGATGATCTGCTCAGACACATCCCTTTTCGCTATGAAGATTACAGCAACGTGCAGTCTATAGATCGACTCCTTTCTCTATCACAACCTGACGTTCTTGACGATGAGCTTGTTTCGAAAGCACATCCTGCGTGTGTAGGCATACTTACTCGATTTCATTCCATAGCAACGCGCAGGGGCATAACAATGCAAATAGCTACGATTTCTGATGATTCAGGGCATATTGATTGCGTCTGGTTCAATCAACCTTATCTGCGCAACACGCTCAGACAGGGAAGGACCTATTTTATGGCAGGAACGTTGGGTACATATAAAGGTAAGCCGACACTTAATCCTGTATTGCACGAGGAAATCACTCATCCTGAAGATGTTGTAAAAATAGCTCGAATACTCCCTGTCTATGAGCAAACACGAGGACTGTCATCAAAGACCATTCGTGAAAAAATTCGCTATATTTTGGAACATCACCTGAATGAAATTTATTCAAACATTCCCTCACACATTGAGGAAACATATGCACTTATGCCAGTTCAGGACGCATTTCAACAACTCCATTTTCCCGATTCCATTGAATCACTTCACAAGGCACGATACAGATGCGCGTTTGAGGAACTTTTTATCGCACAACTTTCGTCACATATCATAAAAAAAGAGTGGGAAGCACAAACAGGTGCTCCTCGCATGTCTCGCGAAAACCATGAACAAGCAGTGAAACATCTACAACAATCACTTTCGTTCCAGCTCACTCAAGCGCAGCAGGACGCAATAAGCGACATATTTGCAGACATGTCACAGACTAAACCCATGAATAGACTCCTACAAGGAGATGTCGGAAGCGGTAAAACAATTGTTGCACTTATGGCTTCATATCTTGCATATCTCCATGATTACACAACTCTCTACATGGCGCCAACTGAGATCCTAGCCCAACAGCAATACGTACAGTTCTGCTCAATTTTTGATCAACTTCCACCTGAACATCGACCTGCATGCACATTGATGACGCGGACGCACAAGCCTTCAAAAGCAGAGCTGGATGCATCACACATCATCATTGGAACACATGCCATCCTCACAAAAGCTCTTCCAACACGAGAAATAGGATTGGTTATTGTAGACGAGCAACACAAATTCGGCGTCGTCCAACGCGCCAAACTTAGAGAGAAAGGAGCGTCACCTCATCTCTTGAGTATGACTGCTACACCAATTCCACGCACCGTCATGCTAGCTCTTTATGGTGAATTGGATGTATCGAGACTCTATGAAGTCCCCACAGGAAGAAAAAAGATTCAAACATTTGTTGTGCCTGATACAAAGAGAGAGAGTTCATATGTATGGATGGAAGAACAAGTCCAGAGTGGAGGACAGATATTTGTCACGTGTCCCCTGATTGAACAGTCTGAATCGGAGAAACTTTCTGAAGTGAAGGCTGTCACGCACGAATTTGAAATGCTTTCAGTGCGGTTCCCCCACATGCGCATCGGCTTACTCCATGGTAAACTCACCTCTCAAGCAAAGGAGGATCTGCTGTTGGAATTTGCACAAAAAAAACTGGATATGCTCGTCACGACGCCAGTTATCGAAGTGGGGATAGACATACCCGGCGCCACAGTGATTGTGATTGAAGGGGCAGAGCGATTCGGACTTGCACAATTACATCAGCTGAGGGGGAGAGTAGGGCGATCAGATAAACAATCATATTGTCTCCTTTTTACCACCCATCCATCCAAAGACGTGCAATCTCGCCTCGCATTTTTTGCTCGCACGCATGATGGATACGAGTTGGCAGAATTCGACCTCCATCGGAGAGGGGCGGGTACGCTCTATGGGACATTTCAGCATGGCATGGGAGATTTGAAAATCGCTTCATTATCAGATTCCACCCTTGTAGAACAAACCAAGCAAGCAGTGGCGCAATCAGACCTATCACATTCGGACATTGAACAATCAAGCACACTTGCCCATGCTCTTTCGAAGTACACTCACAGCCATATTTCACGCGACTAGTCAATTGCTCTTTAAAAATGACGATAAGCATAGTACAATATCCACATGGCACCAACACCAAAACGAAAACAATCAACACGTCGAACTGGTAAGCGCAGAGCTTCCAGAAAGTTTTCACTTCCAAGCGTTGTATACGATGCTCAAACAGGGCTTCCACGCCTTTCTCATAGAAAACCAGTAGAAAAACAAGCTAGCGAAACGCTCGCATAACTGGATCTATGGACAGAAGACATGTTCGAAGACAACACATCGTACAAGAGCTCTTTGCTCACGCTTTTACGTCTGATTTTAACGAAACAGAGGTAAGTGATCGGACGCGCGCTGTTCTCGACCATATACAACAGATAGATCCATTTATCACTCGTTACGCTCAAAAATACGACATCGAAAGCATTGCTCGCGTCGACCTTGCAGTGTTGCGATTGGCAATTTATGAACTTCTTTTTCAAAAAGAAAAGGAGGTACCGCCAAAAGTCATCATAAATGAGGCAGTAGAGCTTGCGAAAGAAATGGGTGGTGAAAAATCACCTTCATTTATCAATGCAGTACTCGGCAAAGTGTACGAGGAATCAGAAATTCAATCATGACAGCCCGATTCAAGGATCATACAGAACTACAACAGGTCATTCAGCTCCACTTTACCAATCAAGATCTGATAAAAAATGCACTTGTGCATCGTTCATACCACAACGAAAACAAGCATTTCCCCCTTCCTTCAAATGAAAAGCTGGAATTCTTGGGAGATAGTGTCTTGTCACTGGTAACATCTGCACACCTCTACAACAAATACCAAGACTACAATGAGGGTGATTACACAGATATAAAAGCAGCAATTGTCAATACAAAAAGCTTATTCGAGGCAGCTTCAGCAATTGCACTTGGTGATTATCTCTATCTTTCAAAAGGGGAGCAGGATAACAATGGTCGGGAAAACATGTCAATTCTTGCTGATGCATTCGAGGCAGTCATTGGGGCTATTTATCTGGAATTCGGTTTCGATGAAGCCTATGCCTTCATACAAAAATTCCTGTTTGATAAAACACTTGATAACATTATCCAAAACAAACTGTATCTTCCCGCCAAAAATCTACTTCAAGAATACTATCAAGAACATTTCAAGAGATTGCCAGAATACGTCGTAATGGACGAGACTGGACCAGAACATGACAAAGTGTACCAGTGTGGTGTGTATGACGATGGCAAGCTTCTCGCAACAGGCACAGGAAAATCAAAGAAACAAGCAGAAGAGAGCGCAGCACGCGAGGCTTTACATAAGCTTGGAATATGATATAATCTTCACATGGCATTACGAATCAAATTATCTCGAGTTGGAAGCACAAACAATGCGCATTATCGTATTGTGATTGCTGAAGCTCGAAGCAAGAGAGATGGCTCATGTGTTGAAAACATTGGGCACTACAATCCTCACCTCGAAACAAATCCTATTACCCTCAAAAAGGATAGACTTGCGTACTGGCTTAGCCAAGGCGCCCAATTCACCAAGGGAACAGAGAGATTGTTGTCATCATTCGTGAAGTAACATGAAAGACGTTCTTCTGTATATTTTGCAATCCATCGCAGACCACCCCGACTCCATCGTCATCTCAGAAGAAACAGAAGACTCAATCATCCGTTTCAACGTAACAGTTGCTGACGAAGATTATCCACGAATCATTGGTCGATCAGGTCTAACCATCAAAGCCATCACAGATATTGTTCGACTCGTCGACAGCAAGAATAACCCTGATGAATTCCATAAAGTATTCATCAATATTTCCTCTCTTTCTTAATTTCCTTCTCGTCCCCGCGCACAGCGCACACAATGCACAGCGTTATTCGAATGGATTATCTTTTGTGGAATAATCAAGTAATGGCTCTACCTCTTGGGTTGATTGTTTACGAATGTATCCAGAGCCAGACATATCCTGCTGAATGATTCGAAGTTGTTTCAAACCCTCTGAAGAGTAGCTTTGTGCTACTTGGTCAGAAATATTGACAGGATGACTATGGAATTTGGCAGTAAAATCCAAGATATCACCCTTTGCATCGTACACAATTTTATCAATTGTCATGAATCGTCCTGATCGAAACACATGGGAAGCTAAAAAGGTGCGAAATGACTTCTCATCTGCTTGTGCACGCACAACTACTATAACTTCATTGAGAGATTTCCCTGCGAAAGGGGAGGAGTAGGTTAATATCTGTATTCCTGTTACAACCTGTAGAGTATCAAGAGCGGAAAAGATTGAAAATTTGTCTTCCTCGGATGGATACAGTGTATTGAGCAACAACACGAGTTCTTCGAGATCGTCCTCAGGATAACTGTTTATGACAGCCCTCCTTTTTGATAGATCTTCAACACGTTGATTCAGCTCGACTGCCTCATCTCGTGCTTGGGAATAATCCGAAAATTGCATAGGAATGAAAACAAGAATGAGCACAGCATAAAATATGACCGCAACGAAATACCCAATATGTTGCGAAATGAGTCGCTTGGTATATGTGCTTATGTGGAGGTTACTTAAAAGTTCCATTGAGATTGAGCACAAGCTCACCTTGCGAGGCAGAGAGCTCGAGCGTCTGAACTGTTAATGATGAAAAGTATGCTTGGAACTCAGGTGACTCGAGAATCGTCAGAAAGCGCGACAACTCAAGCGCATCTGCAAATGTCAGGATGACATCTGTCGTTTTGCCATTCATAGATATTCTCTGCATGCTTCCTGAAGAGGTTGCCTGAGGGACAAACGCAAGAAATGTCTCAACTTCTCGTGCATGATCTGGGGTTTGGCGGAGAATAGTGAGCATGGCCTCCATTTTTTCATTAATAACAATGATTCGAGCCTCTTGATCTTGCAAGGAATTAATTTCTGTTTGAAGTGAGTCTGCTTTGGATTGAGAAGCATCTCTTTGTACATACGCATTTCTTTTGAGTGCAAAAATAACAATAAGAGCAACTAAACAAAGGGTTCCTCCAATAGCAACACCTAGACGAAAGATTCTGAAGTAGTTATCCAGCTTATTGTAATCCTTCTGATTTTGAAGAAGATTTATCTGTATTGCCATATTACAAACATCCACCCACGGCAGGTGCTAATAAAGCCCAGTCATCCTTAAAGAAGTCCGTTACAGTATTCTGACCAACATATGAAGATAGAGTAAACATGCTCACTGGCTTACCTAATTGTTGAGCTAAAACCTTATCAAATCCTGCAAATTGCGTACCTTCTCCC
>CAZPDN010000005.1:0-13982 GCA_964585435.1 uncultured Gammaproteobacteria bacterium | reverse complement strand
CCCTATCTTGTCATCATTGGCGTATTGTTGGGTGCAGCAAGTATTGTTTCCATGACAGGACTAAGGTCTTTGAGCATGCAATATGTTGGCTCGCATGAGTATATGCGCATGTATGAACAGATAAGTCCTCTCTTTACACTTAGCTACGCACTAGCACTCGTTTTCCAAGGCCTAGCAATTCCCGGCCTCCTCAAGAAAACAAAACAGGGATGGACGTATCTATGGTACGGGACACTCGTTTCCATAGTCTCAAACCTAATTCAGGTCAATGTAGCTGGGTTGGTTATAGGCGCGCTCTTGGGGCTCTATGTGCTCTATCAGGTGAAGAAGCACTACTCATAGCGCTCGCTTTTTCGTATACTGGAGGAATATGATTTCTCGCGCTATAAAGCGTATCAACGCTCTCCCTCATTCAAAAAATGTCATCATTAATACTCTAGGGACATACATTGGTTTCGTTTTTTCAGGGCTCTACATCATATTCTTTGTACGCGCGCTTACTCCTGTAGAGTTTGGCACACTCAGCATCCTCCAAGCGTTTTCATATCTTTTGACAAACCTTCTGAGCTTCGGCATGCCTGCATCTGTTTATGCTCATCTGCCTTCACACAGACACAATAGGCAAGAATTGGCGCAGTACATACTCTCGAATCTCCTTGTTATGACACTATTTTCTTCACTTTCGCTGATAGCGATTTACACGTTCATGATCGACATCGACACCACGTACCTCAAGACGTTTTCTCCGAACATACACTTCATTCTTATGCTTGTTGGAACACAGTTATACATCTGGCAAAACTATCTTTCGGACACACTCAATGCATCAGGGCATTTCCTGCACATAAATATCTCAAATAATGTATCCCACGTTGTGCGCATGGCGGTATTGATCGCGCTCGCTTTGACGGATTCATTGAGCGTAGGTTCAATTCTGTTTGTAATGGGATTCATTGGCCCCAGTGTCGTGTTTATTCGCACGGCTATTCGCTGGCGCTCGTTTATGGGGGAGATTATGCGAAACTCACTGTCTCGTCGAACCGTGCGCTTATCATACACATTTACGTATTATGTCGCGACGCAGTTGTATCAAATTGCCTCAAGAGCTGATTTGTTTATTGTCTCATACTTTCTCACTCGGCCCGAGGTGGGATTTTACGGATTATCACAAAAGATTCTCCTTGCCATAGCAACATCGTCCGATAGCATCACTCAGGTTCTATCTGCTCAATTTGCAAAAGTTCAGACGCGTCAGGAGGCAACATCTCTCCTTCGAAGTATGTCGACATATATGCTTCTACCCATGGGATTGTTTGCAGGAGCACTGCTCATGCCTCAACAGGTCTATACGCTCATTTTTAGCGCCGAATATGACACAAGCACTTTCCTCACAAAAACACTTGCAGGCGCATACATCTTTACACCACTTATTTCTGGATCTCTCCTTTTTTTCCTCTATACCATCCGCAAGCCCACGTATCTCCTTATCTCCAACTCAATACTCTGTGCTACCGTCCTCATACTCAACACCTCGTTGGTTCCACGCATGAGGCTCTATGCTCCAGCCATAACCTATGCAGTAGCATTCTCTCTCGTAGCAGTATTTCTATCCCTATCCTTGAGGCGAGAACTGCGCAAGCTTCCTTCTTCTGCATAGTTATCGGCGACATATGAGATGAGCACAAGCACGGGGAACAAAATATAGGGATACACGAGACTGTTTTCTGTCAATGCATGCACACCAAGCCCTATACACAAGGATCTCATCAATGTGTTGTGCGCTATGCGACCATACAACAACCAAAGCACTCGCAAACCTGCAACACCTCCCACAATGCCTGTTGTTACAAGGATGAATAGATATGATTGAGGCACGCCTGCACCAGCATGATCAATGCGCCACGTAGCAGGGGAGACAAACCCATTTTCTGTTGCTACATACCTATACATGTTGTATCCATGCCCGAGGATAGGTCTTTGTATAAACAGTTCATATGCCTCAGCATATTCTCTCAAGCGAGCGTGAATCGACGCAGTGCGAAGGAGTTTTGTACCTTCGCTTGCACCTGCAACAAGAATAATTCCTCCAATAATGAAGGGAGCAATGATGCTTGCGTATTTCAGATATGCAGGTTTATACGCTTTTACAACCAAGAATGTAATAACGCTTGCCATAAGATACGCTCCCCGAGAGAAGGTGAGTATAATGCCAAGTGTGCTTAATACTATGGACATGATTAGAAGCGAATATAGTATTTTTCTATATCTACTCTTTATATTTTGGGTTTTTGTGATGCGCTGAATAAGCATACCAAACCATAGTGCATAGACGCATAACAATGCACCCATGAAGTTTGGATCAAGTTGCGTGCCAAAGAATCTGTAGAGATGCTCATCCCAACCAGCCCAATAGAGATTGCGTAAATCAGGATACAAACCATATTGCACATATCCCAACGCAACAGTCCCCAATGCAGATACGGTGAAGAATGCCTCAAAAGTTTTCTTTCTTGTGCGTGTTTCTTGAAACAACCACACAAGAGGCACATAGGCAACCAACCGTACAAGATACAAGCCTCCCGTGACAATATCTCCTGTGGAGTATCGTGTAGAAGCAAGCCCTAAAGACATGCATGCAATGCCAAACCAGACAATCATGGCTTTTTCCAGTTCATCAAGCTTCCTTTGTGATTGAATGCGCTTGCACACGATCGAGATTGATAGGAAAGCAACACACACATCCAACACATGAATTGAAACACTCGGACCCACAGAAATCCTTCCTAGAACTCCAAACATCCATGCAAAGCAAGCTAATCCAACGCACAGTTCCATTATGTGGTGAGAAGCTCGATTGCGCATTGAGTGTAAATAATTAGTGGGCATGGTGGCGCATGATGCGATGAATAAATCCGCGTATATATCCTGTCATAACAGCCCAATCAGACATGTATTGCAAGAGGATAAGGTACATTTTTTCCTTCCATGTACTGACATAGCGTTCGTTTTTCCAGACAGCCCATATTGTATAGGCTATAAGCAACATAAATATAGTAAAACCTATGATTCCTACAGCACCCGACTGCATCGTAAGAGCGTATAGGAATGCTCCAAACAACGCAAGTCCTATGGCATATCGTGCATATATAAAAGGTACCTGCCACCTCATATATCCTGCCTGGCCGTCACCTACGGCATACCCATGAAGCTGATTCCAAGCTTTTTTCCACGTATCCACCTGTACCCACTTCACGTATGCTTGAGGCACACATATCATGGGCAAGGCATTCTTTTGAGTATATAATCGCAATCTACGTGCAAAGATCAGATCTTCACATGTATCGAGTTCCTCTGGGTACCCCCCAACAGCCTTCCATGTTGCCACATCACATGCCACAGATCGAGATGAAGGCAAAAACGTCTCGGAATCGAGCGTATCGAGTCGGGAGCATGTATAGCATGCCATTGCCCGCTGAAAGGGTGAATCTCCCGCAGGCTCATACCAACCGCTTCGCACACCTCGACCGCGGAAATCATGCATGAGGTAGTAACACCAATGCTCATCCAGTACACAGCCTGCATCTGTCACACACACATGATCGTATATCACCTGTTTCATGGCAAAATTCCTTCCCGCTGATCGATTTCCAGCATGTCGGAATAGCCTCAGGTGTATGCCATTATCAGAAAAGAGTGGTACATATTCTGAAAGCAATGCCCATGTGTTGTCCGTACTGTGCGCATCCACGATACAGACTTCGCGAGGAGCGTGAGACTGCGCCAGGATTGAACCTAATAGGGTAGGCAAAGAATGCTCTTCATTTCGCACCGTCACGATGAGTGAGCAGGGGAGAGTCATGCGCATAGCTTTTCATACCAATCTGTAACAGCTTTCCATGAGTGTTTGATCATCTCGGCAGATAGTTGCTTTTTCTGTAAAGAAGACCATGTCTGCGATGATTGAATCGCACGGGCAAGCTCCATTGAATCATGGCCTGTCCAGACCCATTCACCCACACAAGAATCTCTCAGATATTCTTTCTTAAGCTCATTTTCATACACTGCAAAGCACACTTTATGTTGACGCAGTGCTTCAAACAAAGATAGATAGCCCGAAGCACACACAACATCTGCATTTCTTATTGCGCCCTCAACATCATCAACCACACCATGGAGCTTACCAAATGGCTCCAAAACGCTTTCCAAGGGGCCACTTCCATACACATCCAGCTTGTACGCAACATCCCAGTCTCGCAAGTAGGCAAATGCCTTCGCATACACTTCTATACCCATATCATCTGCTAAACGACCAATGAGAGCAATGCGCACAGGCTTCTTGATTGGGTCGCCTTTTGGTAGGTGCTGAATAGATGAACCAGATTCGTAGAGCGTCACGTCGGCTCGAGTGCCATACCAGGTGCGAATGTATGATCCCACGTGCATGACTTTGGTGCTTAATAATGCGGACATCCGTCGTATCCACACCGCGGATTGCAAGGGAGGAACCCGTGTTTCATACCCATGAAACACTGTCAGGACGCGCTTGTGTGGAAATAAAAATCGCAACGGGACATACCACACGAACACATCATGACAGACGACAACATCTGCCTGATCAACCATCGAGCACATATCGGCTCGCACCATGCGAAGCCATATACGAAATTTTTTGAGCTTTCCTGTTGCACCAAAAAATACTCGAAGTATGCGAATGCCATCATGTGTGTCTCGTGTTTCCTGTGGCAGAGCACTTTCTGTCACCACGCTCACTTCGTGGCCTCGCCTGATCAATTCACACGCTACTTCGCCTGCGTGTCGCTCAACACCACCTCGATGAGGATAAAAACTGGCTGTCAAAAAGAGAAATTTCATATGCTACACTCTACCGTATGGAATCGCGCATCCGGCCTTCTTCCCAAGTATACCTCATTGGCATTGTTTTACTGGCCCTTGCACTGCGATTGTGGGGGAGCGGTCAGTCTTTGTGGCTTGATGAAGCTGCCCAGCATACTCTTTCAATGAATCCGTTTCAGAGCGGACATTTTCGAGGGGATTTTCAGCCACCACTTTTTTACTATCTCACATGGGTGTGGCAGCATATCGCATCACGCGTCTATACAATGCCATACCCAGAATGGTTTCTACGTATCCCTTCTATACTCATTGGGGTTATCACTGTCATCGTAACATATGCGTTGGGCAGACAGGTGTCTCATGAACACGTACATGCTCGTCAAGCTGGTTTGCTCGCTGGACTCTTGATCGCATTGTCACCACTTCACGTGTACTATTCGCATGAAATTCGCATGTATGGCTTGCTCACACTCCTTGTCGCATCAAGCTGGCTTGCACTTTTTCGACAAAAATGGAAGTGGCTCGCCATACTCACATCATTTGGCATTTTTACGCATTACTTCATGTTTGTTCACATTGCATCTCAACTTGCATATGTGGTCTTACAGAGAGTGTTCAATCGTTCTTTCCTGCCTTTGCGCATCTCAATTCGATCAGCCGTTGTGGCTTTAGGATTAGGCCTGGTGCCTTTTGTGGTGTGGTTGCCGACATTCATGCAACAGATAAGTACATCTCAGAGCCTTATCCAAGCATGGCCTGGATGGTCAGCAGTAAGCAATACAGGTTTCCTACGGTTTCCCGCTCTGTTTATCGCTAAGATGACTGTTGGCATGATAAGCCCCGAACCCCGCTGGCTCTACGCAGGAAGTGTGGGCATAGCGCTTCTCGTTTTGGGTGTTTCGTTCCTATACAACAGGCGTACAAGCTGGTTTGCAGTGCTTCCACTCTTGATGGGATGGATTGGAGGAATGTTTGTTCCTGCAACATCACCAACACGCATGCAATTTGTCCTTCCCATGATGCTTGTTTGGCTTGCTACAACATACTACAAAGCACAGTCCAGTTCTCGGACATATGTTCGTATTGGAGCGCATATGTGTCTCGCTCTTGTAGTTGCACAAAGTCTTGCGTGGACATCTACATATCTCCTACAAGAAAAATATCAGCGCGAAAATTGGAAAGAGGCAGTATCTTTTACTGATAAACAGGTGCGTGATGGGGGAGTAGTGCTCAGCGAATACGTTGCGCCATGGGCATCTTTGGTATGGTACTCGCGCAATCTGCAGGCATACCATGGAGCTACTTCAGAGCTACACATTACGGCAGAGTCTGTGGATGTAGCGTTGAAAAAAATCGGAGTAACTGGAGACAGTCCCCAGAAGCCTCGCACCATCGTAGTGTACACATATCTGTTTGAGCTGTCAGATCCGGCCAAGGTGGTGGAACAGGCTATCATGAAGCACGGCTATGAGCTTGAGAGTCAAAAAGATTTCCGAGGGGTAGGAATTGTAAATACCTACACCGACAAGCGCGCAAAATAGATCTGTGTTAAGCTTTTCTAGCTTTTTTAGCTGGTGCAGACTTCTTTGAAGAGGGTCTGAACTTTTTCGAAGCTTCCGTGGAAGCTACCTTTTTGGCTGGCTTCTTGGCTGGTTTCTTTGCTGGCTTCGAAACGAATTGCTTCGCGTCCTTTTCTAGATAGACGGCGAGCTTCTTGAGAGAAGCTGTAGAGACAGTCTTGTCCATTTTGAATCCTGCTACAACTGACTTTACTGCTTGGGAATACTTCTTTTTATCAATGCTTGCGTATGTTTCCTTAAGTTGTGCTAATTCTTCAGCAAGATTAACCTGAGCTTTTGTGGCAAGCTTTTTCGATGCTTCGGAGACATCGCCAAATACAATTTTGGCAATGGTTTCGGGGTCTTTTTTTTGAAGCTTTGAAAGATACACTTCCGCAAGGCTCAGCGCTTCTTTAGACATTTTTTGTGCATCTTTAGATAATTTCTGAGCATCTTTTCTCAGCTCCTTGCCAGCTTTTGGTGCCAAAAACAACCCAGCCAACGCACCCGCAGCTGCTCCAAGTAACATTCCCAAACCCATTTTTGATTTTTTGAGTGCCATAGTTTTTTATGTGATAATTTTTATGATGAATAACACATTCGATACGCTATCCGTGTTTAGTATAGGCAAAAAAGAATACCAGTTCAAGTCAAAATGAGGTATACTATCGGTGGAAAAAAGAAATTGAATCACGTGGAATGTGCGATGATTGGATAGATAAAAGACTGCGCTAGATTGCGCTATTTTGTTCTCGTAGCTCAAGGGATAGAGCGTTGGTTTGCGGAACCAAAGGTTGGAGGTTCGAGTCCTCCCGAGAACGCCCGCATTAACCTCCGGGGTTAGGCGGGGCTTGGTAGCAGTCTAAATCGAAATTTTGTAACAGAGGCTGTGTGATTCATGGCAATTGGGGGT
The DNA here is from genome assembly GCA_964585435.1 of uncultured Gammaproteobacteria bacterium. Classification (GTDB taxonomy): domain Bacteria; phylum Patescibacteriota; class Microgenomatia; order UBA1406; family HO2-37-13b; genus 2-02-FULL-43-11-A. The sequence continues at coordinate 6,656 of CAZPDN010000005.1, read as the reverse complement.
GTCGTTCAACGGTAGGACAGCGGTCTCCAAAACCGCCAATGGGAGTTCGATTCTCTCCACCCCTGCAAGCACTCTAGAACTGCCCGAACATAATAGGGGCAAGAGGCCGATTAGAACCTCTGGTATACTTTCCTCATGTCAGGTAATCCACACTCCAAACGAACATCAGACCATGATCTTCCAGCAGGGGACGAGATCATGCATATATCGGACGCCGAGGAGAAACGCCCACTTCCTCCTGAAAGAGAACATGTTCACTTTCCTGATTTCTCAACCATCATACCAATCTATGAACATTTTGGGCTTGATCCAGCGATCTTTACAACTGAGGATCTTACACCTCAGCATATTCTTGAAACGGGAAGAGAACAGGTGGAGGAGTTAACCAAGATTATCTTAGGTAGAAAGATCGCTGATGGAGAAGTTGAAATGCTAAACGCGGCATATTCGTACCTATCTGAAGAGGACAGCCCACAAGAATCCGATTACATCTATGTATTTGGGGCTAAAACTCCTTTTAGGGCACATAAAGCTGTCGAACTCTATGAGCAAGGTCTTGCTAGACATATTATTCTTAGCGGCAAAGGACCGTTCTATGGCACTGATTCAATATCAGAAGCTGAGAAGTATGCGAGCATTGCTCTAGATGCAGGTGTTCCTGATGAAAATCTCATCATTGAAGACGCTTCAATAACGATACCAGATAATGTACGACGCACACTAAACATGTTGGATGCCCAAGGAATGAAATACGGCTCCTTCATATTGGTTAACTCGCCATACACACAACGAAGAGGTTGGTGTTCATGGAAAAAGCACCTACCCGATGGTGTTGAGTTGTATCGCGTGAACTGTGAGACTGGTCCACTGTTTGCTCCAGAGCAGTGGTACAAGAATGAAACAGGGTTGAAGGTAGTGTTCGGAGAGTTTCCAGGACTCAGAAACACAATGGCGTTTAATGATGCTTGATTAAACGAAGCCAGCATAATAAGTTCCAACTTCGTCCACCACCCCCCCCTGCAAAGTGTATTGACAATTAATGTACACCCTGTTATCGTATAAGCATGTCTTTTCACATTAGGTTTAATGAAGAAAAGAATCAACTGCTGAAAGCCACAAGAAAAATTAGCTTTGGAGATGTAGTTGAAGCTATTAAAAATGGTAATATATTGGCGGATGTTGCTCATCCAAGTAAGACTTATCAGCACCAACGTATATTTATCATAGCAATACGAAATTATGCTTATGCAATCCCGTATGTCATTAACCAAAAAAAGAAGGAAATCTTCCTCAAGACAATCTATGCAAGTCGAGTTTTTACTAATAAGTATTTAAAAAAGAAAAAATCATGAAAAAAACAAAATATCAGGATCCGTTTGTTAGTCAAATACTCGATGCAGAGGAGAAAGCTCTTGAAGAGGCTTTCGAGAGGGGAGATTTTGAGGAAATGGACAATTTGGAAGAAACAAAACAGCTTCTCCACGACGCAGCATTGAGATATCTAGAGCTTAATAATGCTAAGCCTGTCACACTGAGGATTAACCAACTCGATCTTATTAAGATTAAGGCAAAGGCCAAGAGAAAGAATATACCATACCAAACACTCTTGGGAGCTTTGCTTCATGATTTTGCAGAAGATAAGAGAGAATTAACTATCTGAGGCCATCGCAAAATACGTCCCAACTTTGTACAGCAGCTCCTGCAAATTAACCTCGAATTTGATGGTATACTTTGGTCATGAAGTTCACTTTCACGAATGAGTTTAAGCTATCAAGGCTTGATGAGATAGTTGATTACCTTTCTGGTCCTCGCCTTTGGGTTCCACATGTGGATTATCCAGACTATTATGACTGGCTCCAGAAAGTACATACTCAGATTAAATCAGAAAAAAAGAGAGCCATTATTGCTCTTTACGAGAAGCAAATAGTCGGTGTAACAATTTATCAAAAGCATGAACAGATCCGAAATGCACTCGAGATCAAGAATCTTACCGTTAGGCCTGATGTTCAGGGAAGATATGTTGCCAGCTTCCTTCTACGCAATACAGAGTATCTTGGTTACAAAGATTTTAAGTGCAGTCATGTATTGTGCGATGCAAAGTCACATAACCAAGCGATAAAGGCATTCTTACTTCGACATAAATATCTTCCTCAAGGCACTGCAGACTTGTATGGACTAAATAGCGGGGATGACATAATCTTCAAGAAACAATTAGATATGTGGAAGGTGAACTGAAATACCTTCCAACCCCGTGCACCAGCCCCTTAGCCAGCTCTATCTCCGGCTATAGGCTTTCGTGATATACTTTCGATATGACAAAAAAACAGGTCATCAATAAAACTGCGAAGTATGTTAAGGAGCAACTCGCTGGTGAATCATCGGGACATGATTGGTGGCATGTGTATCGTGTTTGGCAAAATGCAATACATATCGGTAAAAAAGAGCAAGTGGATATGTTTGTTGTAGAACTTGCGGCGCTTCTTCATGATTTAGATGACTGGAAAATGACTGGCGGTGATCCTGATGCTTATATCCCAAAAGTAACAAACTGGTTGAATAAAATGGCTGTTAGTGATGCAGATATTGATCACATACTGAGGATTATTAAAGATTTATCATTCAAGGGACATAGGGAAAGATCGATCATGTTAACAAAAGAGGGCGAAGTGGTGCAGGATGCTGACAGACTTGAAGGTCTTGGAGCAATAGGAATTGCTCGTGCGATTGCTACAGGGCAAAAGTTTGGTCAAGAAATACACAATCCTCATATAAAACCGATGCTTAACCAGTCATCAGATCAATACAAGAAGCAGTACACAGGCGAAAGAAAGAACACTACAATAAACCACTTTTATGAGAAACTTTTGCTACTTGCTGATTTAATGAACACTAAAACAGCAAGAAAAATCGCCAGGAAAAGGCATCGAATAATGGAAGATTACCTTGATACGTTCTTTAAAGAGTGGGAGGGATTGAGTTAGAACCAAAGTAAGTCCCACCCTCGCACAACACCCCCTGCTGGTATAATCAGATATGCTGTATATTTTAGGGGGAGTCGCTCGATCAGGTAAATCAACTATATCTCGCCGCTTTGTTCAAGAAAAAGCCGTACCATATTTCTCAACAGACGCACTCATCAATGCACTCCAGGGTGCAGAGTTACTCAATATTCATCATGAACTTCCTTTTGTTGAGAAAGCTGAAAAAATCTGGCCTATGGTTGAGCCCATGTTATACTTGGTACATGCTAGAACCTGATTCACAAATCGAAACTCCACCCAGTGCTTCTCAATATCAAATTGGCGAATTTACCTTGATGTATAATCCGAAAGAGACACTTCCACCTGACAGAGTTGCGACACTTATGGGCTTCGAAGCTGGAGCAGTGGTTAATACTCGTCGCGTGCTACTTGAAGATCCATTAGCTAACGTAGAAGTACTTGATCTTGGAGTGGGAACTGGAGTTCATCTCATATCAGCAGCAATAAGAGTGCAAGAATTAGGAAATGTTTCCTTGGATGGCGTTGATATTGATGACAGAGCTATTAAAACCACTCAGCAGAATTTAGATCGACTTCTACAATCTCTTCCTCTACCTCAGAAACCCACCATCAATCTTGAAGTCGGGGACTGGCTCGAAGAGGACTTTTGGGGAAGGCTTTCAAAAAAATATGACGTTATCCTTTTTAACCCCCCATACTTACCAGCAGGAGAGAAGGTTCGAGATGGATATTCAGAAGTGCCAGAACAGACGATGTATGGTCCAGGTAGTGATGGACTTGGGCACTACAAGGCTGTTTTACCACATCTACCTTCGCTGTTAAAAGACGAAGAAGGAGCAACGATCTTGGTAAGATATCCCGATTTTCTCAGTGGACCAGCATCAAGAAACGTTTTAATTCAAAAACTACTTCAAGATCTTTTAAGTTCGATGACCACTCAGTCACTCGGCGCGACAAGTGGAGGGATGCCAGTATTGAGCCCTATAGGCGACAACAGGAACTATACGGTCGCATCATTTACCCGAGGTAATAGATATCATTCTATTCGTCCGGAAGATTTGATTAAACTACTCCCTAACATTAAAAAACATGGAAGCATCATCTGACCTCTAGTTGGATACACGGGTAATGTGGCTCGATTACAAAGAGGCAATTAAAACCCTGAAGACAGTACAATACGAATAAGAATGACTGGACAAACAAAGTATCTGATGAATATTTGATGAATGCCATTGCTGAGATGATTGCATACAGCAATCATCTTGAACAAGAATGCGTTGCAAATTCAATCCGTTTTTTTGATACCTCAGAGAACTTTTTAGATGTGCTCGATGAGGTGTATTCCTATTTGAAAGGAAAATAAGTTCTTGCCCTAGTCCATCAGCCCCCGACATAAGTTCATAGATAATTGTGAGAATTTACTAGAGAAAGAGAATGTGTTAGAAGTATCTCTTAACCTACATGGATTACACAGTAAGATCCAGCAACCTCAATACATCTACTACGTATTCAATGATGAAAATTGCAAATATTCCAGGCAGATTGATTGCAAAAGCCACACAAAAAACTTTTATCAACCCAATCTGAACAAGATTCATCTTTCGTTGGATGACAAGATACGTGAGTACTGATAGAAGTGCGCCAGGAATCCAGGCAAGAAACGAAAAATAAACAAAAAAGATGCCACCCAATTCGGAGACCTGAGTCACATTGTGAAGAGGGGCAAAGCTCAAAAGCACCAAATATGTAAAACTAATCAAAATCAAAACAAGATAGGATTTATTCATTTTTTTAAGTATAGCATGTATATCATACAACCCCCGGGGTTGTAAACGCTATCACGCTATCCTCATTGGAATTCATGATGGTTGAACATTTATAAGACCAACGCATAATCTATGTATGCTCACGAGGCTTTTAAAGCATATCTAGACAACATGATTGAAAAGATTACATGCAAAACACGTATTGGCAGGTAGGTGGAACACAGTTTTTCCCACCGATATCGCAAGGCAGATGGCTGACAAAATTGCCCACAGCTCACTCAAATTTATACACAACGCGAATCACATTGTCGTGCTTAACAATCCTATTGCTCTGGAGCAGGCGATAGTGGATTTTGTCCATGACCTCCAATGATAAGTTAGAGGCAATCAAATCATATACCCACTCTCGGAGCTCAAGACCACCTAGGTTGCACACCAATAAAACCAAATGGATTCTCGGGTGTTTCAGGGACAAGCTTAAAGACGATAAAGTGCAGATGATCCCTATCTGTCCAGCCAGTTTTTCCTACAACGGCTATTTGTTGACCAGCTCTGACTCTTCCTCCAATACCAAGTCCACTTTTTCTCACACTATTTTGTGCCAAATGACAATATTGTGAGAATTCATCTCCCGCATGTCTAATCGTTATATAGTTTAATGAATCACGGAAAGCTGGGCTCGGTCCCCATGCATCAGAGTGCTCTTGAACCTCAACGATCTCACCATCAAGAGCTGCTAAAACTGGCGTGCCATCTGGAATGAGAAAGTCAATAGCGGTGACAAACGGACCGATGTGTGATTGAGGACTTGCAGCAGTTAGAACAGATCCGATTTCTCCGAGTTCTTCAGGAGGAATTACCGTTGGATGCATAGAAAGCACTTGAGATGCGCGCCGTACTCTGCCGAACCAATCAGTTCTAAATGGCAATCTATATGCATTTACTGATTTCTCTTTTCCCCAATTTGGAGAGTCTGCTCTTTGTTGAATTTCTTCCATAGTCATACTCCTAAACTTACCCCGTACAGTTGTATGGCTTACATCCATGTGTCATATTATACACGATGTGTTCCCAGGCGTTCTTTCTGTTCAAAATCCATCATGATTAACAACAGTATCTGATTATCCAGCTCTTTGCTATACTATCTCTATGAAGCCACCCGATAGAGCAGTTGCTATCGTTATCCATAATAAAAACATTCTTCTCATTGAACGCATGAATGATGGCCAGCATTATTGGGTGATGCCAGGTGGTGGAGTCGAAGTTAACGAAACTATAGAAGAAGCTGTCATACGTGAAGTCTTGGAAGAAACATCACTTGAGGTTGAAATTGTCAAGAAATTATATATCCACATGTACAACAGTGCCCACATGGGCAGGGGGGACCAATATTTCTTTTTATGTTCATATGTGTCCGGAGATCCACGACTGGGAAATTCAAATGAGAAAGTTGAGATGGATTCAGGTAGGCAGTATTACAAACCCCAATGGGTACCACTACAATCTTTAGATACATTGTTACTATATCCATTAGAGATTCGTGACTGGTTGATTGAAGATCTCAAAAACAATTTTAAAGATACTCCCAAAATTGATTATATTGACCCACAGAACCTCAGACAGGGTCTATAAATACGCAACAACTTGTCCGGGAGCCCTCTCCCAACCTGGTAGAATAAGCCTATGGACAGACACCGCATCATTACTCAACTCGAGCAGGCTCACACAGCCCTGGACCAAGTTCTTTCTCAGCTCTCCCAAGACCAGCTTGAGACAGAAAAAGTCTGCAACTCTACATGGAGTGTAAAAGATATACTTGCACACCTCACAGCCTGGAACAAACAATTTCTACAAGATATCGACAACATTCTCCATGACACGTATTACA
>CAZPDN010000004.1:0-14540 GCA_964585435.1 uncultured Gammaproteobacteria bacterium | reverse complement strand
ATCAGAAAGGCAACATACAATCCAGACATGAGGCTGGTTGAGCTCGTTTGAGTAGGAAACACACATATCCCCCTGCGATAGAGTAGGCAAGAGGGAAGTAGTCTTAGCTTGTTAGGACAATATAAGTGCCAATTACAAAATGGCCTATAGTAGGGAATTGCATAGAAAAAAGACAGGCAGAGATCAGGGGGATAGTGACATTTACAGTCGAAGGACATGTCGACCCAGATAGGGAACACGAAACAAAAACTGTACCAACAATGTTCCACAACAAAAACCCCTTCTCCACCAGCGAAACATGGCTAACGTCGTAAAAGATATATTATACGACGTCAGACATCTAGCATTCCCCGCATGCCCATGCCACTAAAATATCACTTTCGAGGATTTCCCAAATATAGACAGATCTGAGCGCGAAGGAGTCAACTTTCTGTCTGCGGATTGTTCGGTACATTGTTTCACATTCTCTCACTCTCCTTGTACCTGTGGTGTACCTCTATTTCGTAACACATGACCACTGAGAGACCTCCACTCCTTTCGACAGGCATGCCGGGTCATTTTGGCACGTCAGGACGCCACAATTCTGCATTTTTGAGGCTAATCTCACAGAAATAAGACACATGCACACGTAAAAGAAGGGACTTATCCACACACATCAGAGTGCATTTCAGACCGATACAGCGATCCAGTTTGATATAGTTAGCCTCGTTATCCACAGAAACTGTACCACAAAACATCCGTTCGTGAAAAATACTATAGGCTACTATACTCCCACCTAGTACATAAAACACACGTCCGTGAGATTATCTACTTCCCCACTCCTCTACCCTCATGTGTATCCACCATTTGAGCTCAAGACAATGGTTTTTAATAACCCTTATATTCAAAGCCGAGTAACGTGAGGACAATAAACACTGCTAGAATAACAAGTCCAATTACGAGTTGGGCAAACACATAATGCCCAAAGACTGCAAGTGATCGCTTTAAAAGCTTATCTGAGTTCAACCAGCCTGAATATGAATATGTATCCCCTGATGTATTCTTCTTCTCCATCGTATCTCACCTCCTGTCTAGTCAACGTTTACCAACCTAATGTTAAAAATACAATGATGACGGAACTAATGAGTATGAACAGATACTCTCGTATACGCTCCCTATAGAGGAGGTTATGCATGTGCAACTGCACTACCCCACTCATTCCGTATAAAAATGAGGTCAAAGTGAGCGCAAAAATCGATTGATTTACAGGCATAAATGACATCACCATTGCCAATTCTGCAAGAATAAAGCTGAGCAAGCCTGCATGAGCGCATCTTTCACGAGACACAAGCTCTGTAGGATCCACGGACCACAGGAGCTGTAAAACGAGCGGAAAACTTAGCAAACCGATGAGCAAAGCATTGTAGATACTATGGAGTCTCAGGGACGCGACCAAGCTAAAAGCAATGAATGAACAGAGCGTTACAAAAAGATAATTCACAGAAAATGCAGCTCTAAATAGCTGGAGACTTTTATTGACCCCTACATTAAAAATGTTTTGACAGAGCAATATCGCATACATTGATACGCTATAGATAGTGACAAAAGGTATGCGTGTCAACCAGCGCTGGGGAACGAAAAAGTAAAACAAATAGACAACAACTGAAAAATAGACAGGAATGATAAAAAGCATTACTTTCTCATGTCTTTGAATCCCCTCCAATAGAGCGAGATATGAAAGACCATACACTCCTATCGCCAATAATGGTGCAATATAAAAAGCCTGCTCGATGGTGAAGAATGTACCAAAAACATACAGAATAGCGAAAAAGAACGTTGCGAGAATAAATCTCTGCCTCTTCCCTAGCTTCAATAGCGCACGCTTCTGCTTTTGAGTCTGGGGAATATTCATATATGAAGTGTAATTTATTGATCAGAAGATGTATACACATTCACATATACGTTCTGCACATCGTCATTATCATCTAAAACTCGCATCAAATGTTCAACTTTTGTATACTCATCCACGGATACTTCTATAGGACTGTGTGGTCTGTACACAACGTCTAGCACTTTCACCTGTGAATCACCCGCCACAGAGCCAATAACAGACGCGACTTTACCCACGTTCTGAAAAGGAATATACATACTATACACATCATCCAATTCCTCAATATCTATTCCCTCAAGTGCATCAAACACATCATACATCTGTTCCTCACCAAACACTTGCCTATCAAGCTCAATATATCCACACTGCGAAAACAAATGTGCAACCGCACCGGGAGATGCAAATTTTCCTCCATTTTTATCAAGAATGGACTTTATGTCTGATACGGTCCGCGTAGATTTATCCGTAATTGCGGTGATGATCATGGCCGATCCTGAAGACCCAAATGCTTCATAAACAAGCTCATGCATCTGAGCAGATGAATTACCCATGCCTTTATCTATCGCTCGGGCGATGTTGTCTTTGGGCATATTGAATGTGCGTGCACGCTCCACTGCAAGGCGAAGCTTAACGTTTTTCTCCGGATCACCAATCCCACCACCCTCTTGCACAGCGGTTGTAATGAGCCGAGACATTTTTGCGAAAACATTACTTTTCGCAGCGTCGTTGCGATCCTTTTTATGCTTTATGTTTGCCCATTTTGAGTGCCCTGCCATAGTATATTGCGAGTTGACAAAAAAATTTCATCTCATTATACTACAGTTTCAGTTCAGATACCGCTTTGCACTCTGACACAACCACATGGAAACAAAACTCGACAAGCTTCATACGCAAGCAGTAGATGCAGCACTCAAACAACAATGGCCAGAAGCAATCGCTCACAACCTTGAGATTCTTGCACTTGATCCAACCTATATCGATGCATTTCTTGGACTTGGATTTGCGTATATGCAAACAGGTAAACTCAAAGATGCAAAGACACAATATAAAGCAGCGCTGGAAATCGATCCCGTCAACCTCATTGCCCTCAACAACATTGACAAACTCAATATTCTCCTCAAAAACGGTGGAGACTACTCTTCGGACGACGTAGATGTATCTCTCTCTCCTGAAACTTTTATGCACACTGAAGGACGCACTCGAGTTGTGACTCTTTCCAACATTGGTCAGGCAGACGTATTGGCCAGGCTCAAAATTGGAGAACATGTCTATCTCAAAGCAAAAAAGCGACGCATTGAAGTACGAACGAAAAAGGGAGATTATGTTGGTGCGCTTCCCGATGACATCTCAAAGCGCCTTGCCTTCTTTATCGAGGCATCAAGTGAATATGACACAATCATCAAGGCATCCACAAAAAACTCTGTTGACGTTTTCATAAAGGAAACAGTCAAAGGAAGCAAAGTAAAGCATTACATTTCGTTTCCAGACAACATCCAAGACGACCTCAAACGCATCATGCATCACAATGATCTTGAAGGCATGGAGGTAACGACGGACGGCTCCCACGATCAATCAGAAGACGAAGATGGAGCATTTGATGAAGATGACGTACTTGATCTCGATGCACTTGCACACCGAGGTTCATCAGACGAAGACGAAGATGATGACATTGAATATCTTTCAGAGCTTGAGAATGATGATTCTGATCAAGATGAAGAAGACCTCTAATCTACGCTCTCCAATCACAAAGCATCACTTCCACTGATTGTCCATGGCTTCACTCATGCGGATAAGAATATCAGCCCCCTCTACCTTGCCTGAATTCACCCTGCACGAGAATCGTTCTGCGAGATAGTCCGCAGTCAGCGGTTTTTCAACCCCCTGATACAACACTTCACATTTCTGAATTGGTTCATCAGTAGATCGTAAATCAACAACTCTAATACCTTGTCCCTCAATAATACGAGAAAGCACCGTGCCAGCAGAATATGTAGAGTACTCGATCTGGACATTTTGAGCCTCATCTCTGAGCGTTTTATGGTAAAAAAATCCTCTATATTTCTTCTGAAATCGCTTCTCCGAAAAAATTATGTCTCCGTCGGGATCTTCTTTAAACGTTCCTTTGAGTTGTATGAAATCAGAAGAGCGGTGTGAGGCTAGCTTGAATATCACATACACTTTATCCATAATCCCCCCATCAAACAAATACTCTTGTGAAAAGATATGCCCTGCAACTGTAAGAGCAGTGAAATCAGCCCGAGCACCCTTCATGTCCTCATACACTCTGCTTGACCGAGGAGTCAGAGAGTGATCCACATGCGCTGAAATCATAGATGAAAAAGCCCTCGATACCAAACCGGCATCATCCTCAAGATGTGCAAGCTTTCCTAAAGCCCCAACTCTGTACCGACCATACCCACCAGGTGCGTATACGTTATCCTCGTGTGAAAACGTGACAACGTAGTTTACCTTGTCCGAAAGCCCCAAAGACAACAAAACAGGCACCTCATCATAGATGACAATATTGAGCCTATCAGGCGTATATGAAGACCCACGCAAACTTCTTCCTCCTACCCATAACACATACATTCCGACTACAACCAACAGAACATACCCAGCCCACTTCATGCCCTTGCCACTTTCTCGGGATTGCCTGCTTCTCATCTAGCCCATACCATGCTCCAACTTTAAACGTTTGATTTTGCCTACAATGTCCTTATCTGGCACATTAAAGCCCACAAGCACCTTGCGGACGATAGACAGAGCTGCCTCAAACTCCGGATGAACAACAATATGCGCTCCCAAATCTTTCATGCGACGCTGGTGTGCCTCAAGTGACACGCGAGAAAGAATCGTAATCTGCGGATTGAGCGTCTTGGCATTAAGAATAATCATTTCTTGCGAGAATGCGTCGGGCACAGCAGAAATGAGCGCAAGAGCATACTCTGCCTGCGCAAAATCCAAAATGTCCATGTCTGTCGGATCACCATAGATAATGTTGACACCTTTTTTGCGATGTTCTTCGACTCTATGAAAATTGTAATCGATGGCAATGAAAGGGATCTGTGCCATAGAAAGCGCTCGACCGATGTACGTTCCCACTCGACCATACCCACAGATAATAACGTGATCCTTCAGGCTCAGGGCATCAATATGCGCTGGCTCACGATCTACACGTGCCGTCACATAGTGCTCCAGCGACGGTGCCACTTTCTTCACTGCTCGCCTCATCTTCAAAAAAAGCGCATCTTTCTTATCCATAAAAACAGGTGACATCGCGATAGTTAGCAAAGTTGCAGTAATGGAAAGTGCGTATGCTTTTTCATCCAAAACACCCAAATCCTGTGCCTGATGTAAAACAATGAACGCAAACTCACCAATCTGTGCCAACATGACTCCACTTACAAATGCTGTTTTAGAATGAAAATGGAATTGAACGAATAGGAACATTGTTATGACAATCTTTCCCACAATCAACAGCACTGCCAACAACGATGCCTGAGGCAATACAGACATGACCGTACTCACATCAATCGACGCTCCCAAATAGACGAAAAACAGAATTGTAAATATGTCGCGAAGAGGCCTCATTTCTGTAAAAATGTGGTAATGTTCGAGTGTTCCGCCAATTAAAATACCTGCCACAAATGCAGCGAGCGCCGGCGAAAGCCCTAACCATGTAAACAAAGCAACGAAAAGCAAAATAAGAATCAAGGTAAACAGATTAAGAAGTTCACGCGACCACACAGCTACTCGCGATAGTAAAACAGGCACAAACTTGATAGAAAGCCAATAGATAAGCCCGATAATAACGCCCGACTTGATAAAAGAAAACCCAATAGCTCCAACAAGAGCCATCAGCCCCTCCTGCTTCCCCACTGTAGACATGACGATCATATAGGGAATGACTGCAAGATCCTGCAGGAGCAGTACCCCTAGACTTAGTCCTCCCACCAATGAATGTTCATCCCCAGACTCTTGTATGTGTTTGGATACAAGCGCGGTGGAAGACAGCGCACATGCGAAACCTACAACAAGCGCTTCCTGCAAACCCAATCCAAATATCATGACAATCAATCCAAAGACGAGCCACGTGAGCATTATCTGCGCCATGCCAATGCCGATTATTTTACGTCCAAATCTGCGCAGGAGCTCTATATCAATCTCCAAGCCAACTGTAAATAGAAGCAACACAAGCCCGGCATTTCCAAATGCAGATACAAAATCCTTGGAATCGCCTACCAACCATGCGCCCATGATCATTCCAGAGATGATGTAGCCAATCATGCGTGGCAACTTGAGACGAGCAGCTACGAGACCACCCATAAAAGGCACGCTTATAAATACGAGAAGATTAACAATTGAGGATAATTCAAGCTCAGACATACCTACATCATAGCAAGAATCGAGCCGATTCTCCATGAGATGTGCTTTCTATTTGACGAGTCTTTTCTCTGTCGCAATCGTATGGCGAGTTTCCGGTACAACCTTGAGTCGTTCAAACGGAATAGGTTCTTTGGTGGATTCATCCACACCATATACTCCCTCCTCCATTCGCCTCAAAGCACTCTCAGTTTCGGTGAGTTTTTTTTGAAGTGCTGCAATCTCAGCCTCAATTTTTTCATGCTCGAGCTGTTCACGGACATCAGTATCTATTGCAGCGTTGTCTGATACGTACTCAGGATCGAGGAAAGGATCTTGCTGTTTCAATGTTTCAATTGTTTGGGGAATATCACGCAGATTCGCAAGCAAAAGCATTTTGAGTTCCTCAAGCTGACTCTGTGATAGGTGGTTTGGTGTCATTTTTTCGTCGTTTGGTAACGTTTAATAGCCATTTCTGCAATGTCGTCTTGTGCTTGAAGGCTTCATAGAGCCCAAAACTGATGAACAACACACCAGGCACAACCACATTGAATCGTAGGCTGAGTAAGTATAGGACATCGTCTTTCAAGAAGTCAAGAGACATCAAAATCAAAGACGTGTACATGACGAAAAAGCTAAAAAGCGAGCCCTCGTCCAATGCATCTCGTCGATATGTCAGCATAAGTTTTTGCGAGATATAAAAACCAATACATAGGAATACCGCTTCATACAGAGCCACAGCATGGCGGATGCCTTCATAGCCCACATATTGCACGCCAATAGGTAAAGAGGTTACTATGCCAACAGTACTACCTCCAAACAATGCTCCAATTTTGCCTATTCCCATGGCAAGAAAGAGCGAAGGAATCGTGTATGCCATGATTTCCATAAAGGAATCCTTTGTTGTTCGCGTATAGAGATAGAGCGTCATACAGCCCCCAAAAAGCCCTCCAACCAGTGATAAACCCGGATATCCGTTGATGAGTATAAACTTGAGCGCATCAAACCCAAACTCCTGAAAATGAAGTGCCACATGCACTACTCGGGCAGTGAGCAGTCCACCCGTTAATGCAATAAACAGAGCATCGAACATGTCTTCTTCGCGGTAAGAAGTGCGTTTCATATTGCGCCAAAACCAAAACAATCCCCAGAAAAAAGCAAGGGCTAAAAACACCCCAACCGTGTATATTTTGATAAATCCTGCATTCACAAGTACCGGTAGCATAGTTGATAGTATACCGCATTTTATTTCCCAAGAGAGCTGTGATATACTGCTGGCAATGGGTCGACGTTCAGGCAATCTGCAACCTATCGAGCTCGATGAAGAGGGACTTCCGAGTCTTCATGACGCTACCATTGATTCGAATGTACGACACAGACCACAGGATCGCACCGATCCCACATGGGCAGATACGTTTGGTATTCGACTCGATTCTCTACCTCCTGCACATCGTCCACGTGCGCTTCAGCATATACTTCGTCAACCACTTGTCCCATTTCTTATAGATAGGCGCCGATACCTTTTCCCAGATCCGAGCAATGAAATACCGCATATTCGTGTAACTGCTTCTCTACTTGATAGTATTCATGCCACTCCTAACGCAATTCTCACTCTTGCTGAAGCATTTGACCTTACTCCAATAGGAATCGCTCATGGGCAAGAGACAAAAACATTTTATGGACTCTTGCAAGATATACACCATTTGCACAAGCCTACGCGACAGGCTGTTCGTGCTTCAGAGATGATCAGTATCGGGATCGAAACATACATGCGTCATTGCCTACCTGAAGCCCCAGGACTGAGCCCTTTACAAAGAGCGCTTTCAATGGTTCGACCTTAGATTATTGTGTCTAGACGATGCGCAGAGCTTTGTCCTGCGTGAACTCCCCCACTGCAGTGCGCTTGAGCGCAGATAGGTATGCCCCCACACCTAAATGCTCTCCAATATCTCGAGCGAGTGAGCGGATGTACGTTCCCGAACCACATACAATCTCAAGATGAAGCAAGGGAAATTCATATGATGTTACCTTTAGAGAATATATCTCCACAAAACGAGCTTTTGCCTGCATATCGAGCTTCTCACCCGCGCGAGCCCGGCTATATGCAGTTTTGCCCTGCATCTTGAGGGCGCTATATGCAGGCGGAGTCTGGATATATCCATGCTCAAACGGCGTGAGGTCGGGCACATCACCTCCCCACGAAGCATGCCGATCTGCCACAATTCCTGCATCTGTGGGATGAATTGGCCCTTCAGAGTCGTCTGTATCGGAACGCGCACCGAGATATACAATTGCCTCGTATGTCTTTGAGGCATTATGCAAAGTGGTTGTGAGCTTACGCGTGAATTCTTTGCCCATCGCAATCACAAGAACACCTTCGGCGCGAGGATCCAGCGTGCCACCATGTCCGATTTTAGGGTTTGCAATGCCTGCTTGGCGCATTTGCTTCTTTAGAACACGGATCACGTCGTACGAACTCATGCCAAGCGGTTTATAAAATGCATGTAAGCCTTCTGTAGGGAGAGCACGATTCATGCTGGTAGTATACTATTTTCCCACTCCATTGGTATAATATCCTCACGCCGGGGTGCTGGAATGGTATACAGGCTGGTCTCAAAAACCAGTGGAGCTTGCTCCATGAGGGTTCGATCCCCTCTCCCGGCACACCTTTCATCTGATTTTCTCATTGACAAACATCTGTAGTAATTGATATACTCACTTCTTATAGGTCTCTTTAGACCTATTTTTTGTACTGTATCCGTGATTCCATTCATTCGCTGAGTGCTGTCACCGTGTATATTTACAATAAGGCTTCGGAGAATTCGAATTGAGCATGAATAAATTCTATGGATAGAGTTTATTTATGCTCAATTCGATGCGCAATCCTGCGCTAAGATCCAGAGCAAGGAGATCGGAATGCTTTTCGACAGCACCGTCCAAAACCCCTGTTGCAGGCGCTGTGGGATGGCTCCCAGGAGCTGCAAGTGCCACGGTGGGCCTTACCGCAAGGTATCCTTGATTCTCGAGATCTTCTGGAGCTTCTGCGCCTGACCTAGCCCCGCGGGCAATCTGCCGCGCGGGGCGAGTCATGCGTTCGGGGGGCGGTCCTCATTGGACCGTCCCCCTCTCTTTTTTCTTGCAAATCCCATTTTCAATTGATACAATCCACCTCATGAAAAAAGGTGAAGCCAAAGCTGATTCTCAAGATCCCTTTGATACCCTAGATGGATTCCCCATGGAATCTAATAGAGGCAAAAGATGCCGAAGGGCATTAAATAGAGCACTCAAACATGCTCCGCTAGACTACTCTGGAGATCTTTTGCGAAAAATTAGAGAAGCAAATCAACCCTCAAATACCCCTACCCCTCGCTTCTAATCCCCCCATGTGGTATACTATAGGCCATGTTTTCGACAGAAGTGATGCCCATCACGCGCGAACCTCGTAGGTCCCTTAAACCGGCTCGGTTTTTGTTGCCCCTACTTTTTCTATCAACAGGAGCATGTAGACCCTCCACAATCAAAACAGATTGTCTAGATCCCTATCTCCAACCCTATGCAGGCACAATTCGCCAGGAAGCTGCTCGGCAAGGAGTTTCAGAGAGACTAGCCTTTGGCGTAGCCATGACTGAGGGATTTCGCGGAATAAAAGGAGCTGCTGGCGAACATGGTATATTTCAGCTCATGCCTGCAACGGGTCAGGAAATGTGTCAGGAATTGGGAATATTCCCATGCGACCTCTCCTATCCACCAACAAACATACGGGCTGGATTAAAATATCTCGCAAACATGCAGAAGCTCTGGAGAGATGAGAACAGCACTGTTCGCGCATACAATGGTGGACCCAATGGACCAAACAACCCTCTTACCGAGGTGTATAAACAGCGTTTCGATACACATGTTGCCAACATTGAAGCTTGTTCTCGCGCCAGAAACGAGGCACAAACCAGCACGTCCTCAAAACCAGGCAGCGTGTACACTATCCAACCCGGAGACTCGCTATCTGGAATAGCTCAAAAACACAACACAACTGTACAGGAACTTCAACGAATTAATGACATTTCTAATCCCGATGTCATCATAGCAGGCACACCCATTCGCGTACGTTAAACTACTCTCCAATCACAGCGGTGTACATGTAGTCTGGGTTGAAGATTTGTTGCGCAACCCCCTGAACCTCTTCGGTTGTGACGGACAAGACAGTTTGAATAAAGTCATCGTAGGACCGCATGGTGTGCTGGGATGGGTCTGCGCCTACAACGTCATCAAGCAACATTTGCATTGCGTAATAAAAAGATAATTCGATTGGGTCATGCGTGCTGATCATCTGCATGCCTGTGTAATACCCCTTTGCGCGCGCCAACTCTTCATCGCTCACTGGTGTCATAGATATCTTTTCAATTTCGTCTAATACTCTCTGATGAGCCTGTGGGGCGGTTTTATTTTCTGCGAAGATTTGCAGGGCATATACTCCCCCATCTGAAAATTGAAAGAGACTAGATCCGATAGAGCGAGCCAAAGCTTCGTCAATGGTGATGCTTGCGAAACGGACATTGCTTTTCGTTTTGGAAAGAATCGTGTCAAGAAGTTGTTGTGCAATGCGATGAGGGCTTGTTCGAGCGTAAGCTGGAAAACCAATCGCAATTGCAGATGCACCTGTGTTTGTAGGTATCTTGATGGATTTTTCACCTTCGACGTTGAGTTGAACTTGTTGTGGCACAATCAACTCACCCTTTGGCAAAGCCCCAAAGTATTCCTTTACATATGGATCAAACACTGACGGGTTCGCGTCTCCACCTACATTCATGACCACTACGCTATTACTACCCGTATGAAACCGCTCATGATAGCCTTGCAAAGCGTCGACAGTGATTGCTTGCACTGCATGTTTATCTCCAATACCCGAGTACGCCAATCCCTGTTCAGGAAAGATAAGCTTAAACATCTCATCGAGTGCACTTCCGTTTTGATCTGAGAAGCGATTTTGAATTTCAGACATGAAGAATTTTTTTTCATCTTCAATATCTTTTTCATCAAAAAAAGGATGGGCAACCATATCACCCAGGAGCGCGACAGCATCTGCAAAATATTCATTGTAAGCCTTGATGTACACCGCGCTATACTCCCTATTTTGTTCAATATTTATAAACACACCCAGCCGATCCAATTCCTTGGAAATATCAAGCTGGCTCGGAAAATTCCGCGACCTCTTCAGAGACATGATGGAATAAAAACGCGACAACCCCTCTGTCTCCTTCGACTCATGGCGAGAACCTGCCCGACTGAGATACAAAATAGATGAGATTTTCGAATGCGGGGACTGAATCTGAAACACTGGCAATCCATTCGCAAGCCGGGACATATGTGTTTGAGATGAGGGTGATGTTGACATGGGGTAATTATACCAATAAACTATCGATGTAGCATATATTTTAGGATGGTACTTACTATTGCAAAATGTATCATTTCATCATATACTATACGCATTATGGGAATCAGAGAAGCGCTAGAACGAAGACTTGCTCGAACATCACGCGGAGTAATACAGCAACCTCCCGCAGATCTCTACTCCCGCCTCGGGGATAATCAGATCGAAACTGTCGGTGGAAAAATTGTAGATCAAGAATTTAAGGGAAGTGTCTCAGTCGGAAGAATTACAGGAAAAGAGACTGATTTTCGCACTCTCGAAGCAGACGGTTCAGGGAGACTTATCATACGCGCATTAATGCTGAGAGCGTTAGGAATGTTTCGCTCGGTTCGGGCTGCCACTCCAACCCATGGCATGGAGATATCATATGGTGATAGACCAGGTCCAGTTGGACTTCAAGGAGCAACTCTTGAACTTGATCTAGAAGCCACTGCTGGACTGCGTCTTGCCAAATTCAAAGGCGTCGATTCTGAAGGTCACTTACTTGACGCAAGTGGCTCAGTTAGATTTGGATCTTCATTCGCACGAATGAGTTTAAGGGTAGCTGATGGTGCAGAAGGAGCTATGCAGACTCCTGACTCAGAAATCACATTCCGAACTTAATTCCTCATTTTAGCAATAGCCGATACTGCGTAAAGCCCCAATGTTCCTAAAATTGGGTATCTTGGGTCTTGATGATCTCCTTGAAAATAGACCATATCAAACAGTTGATGCATAGCATACGATGAAAAACAGAATTCTGCCAATCGAGCAAATCCTCTAGAACCTCGAAATCGATCCGAGATCTCTTGAAATTGAGCGAGCTCAGGACCTCTTCGTGACTTATAGTGCCTAAATGCTTCGAACGCAACCCCTCCGATCATTGCTTTCCAGCCCGTAACCCACCATCCTACTGCATCTGAAAGACCAGTATCTCCATCAATGGCAGAGGCAAGTCCTATTGAAGCTGAAAGCGTTGGTAAGTTTACCAGAACTCCCTTGGTAAGATTTCTGTCTGGTGTGTGGTCTTCCATGTACCCCTTTATTCTAAACTGGATTGTGAATCTGTAGGATCTTCCAACAAAGCTGGACCCAGTGTCATTGCTTGAGTTATGTGATTTATTAACTCGGGCCTATGTCCTATTCCGACACTTCTAACAATTCTTCTGCCATCTGACGTTACTTCACCTCGGATTATCCGAGCATTCTGCCTGGGAACATTTTGATTAGAATTGAGGATTGTAATGATTCTTCCACCACCTTCTCGTACATTTACAAGTTGAAGTGCAGCATCTCGACCAAGACCTTTTAACGCCAACCTGTCTCTTTGGAGAGCAGCTGCAGCCTCTTTGTCTCTGATCTGGATCTGTAGCTCGCGATTCATAAAATCTCTCACTGCTGGAGGCTCTTGAGCATCTTTGACAAACATATAAACTTTTACTGCGTGTGACCAAGCTGTACCCTTGCTCAGAGCACCTCTTAGATTTTCTGTCGCACGTTCACTTAGTTCTGCAAAGACATCTGGCCTAGACATTTTTCTCACATCCATACCATTCAAAGTGTTTGCACGAGCAAGATCGGCAAATTCAATCAGAATCTTCTCAACCTTATCAGATACATCACCACCAAAAGTACGCACAAGTTCATCCGCACAATCTCGGTTGACCTGATATATAAGCTCTGTATCAAATTTCCATCCCGGTGATGGCTTACCATCTAGAACAAGCATAACATCAGCTGCATCCTCGCTATCATTTCTATCTGAGATCTTTACTCTTTGAGGGCCTGTATACATGAATCTTCTATTCTCAAATGGATGTCTTATTCCCATACCAGTCAGTGGTTGACCAGTTCTGTCTGACATAACTCGAATATGTCCATCAAACATTCCCCGAGCAATCGCCACACTCTCAGGAGGAATATCGATTGTGCCTACTCTACGCAAAGCTCTCCAAACATATCTTCCAGAAACTAAGATAACAACACCATCAAAAATTTGCTCCTTATGATCCCACGCAGCTTTTGCTGCTTCAATTACAATTGACATATTAATCTCTAAACTGACTTCTAATTGCTTCACTACCTTCAGGTGCTAGTACCTGGTCAAGCCACCGCCCGAATCTTCCTAATCTAGTATTTGTTCTCCTATCCCCCTCAATTAATGACCTTCTCTTCCTTAATTCGGCTCTTTCCAATCCATCATGATATCTCCTCAGTTTTTCACGTGCTTCAAGTATCAATGGGGATTCTTGTGTTCCTGGAAGAGACACTCTTTCACCCAACATTGATTCAATAGCATCGAGTTCCTCTTTTTGAGCGTCAGATAAAGCAAGTCTTGCTAGCCGATTTTCAACAGTTTGTGGAGTTATTGATGGAAGCAAAGGATCGCCCGACGCTTCGCGCAAGGATCTCATGAGTTGAGCAACATCACTGCCAGTCCTTGCCAATCTCCCTCCAGCAGTTCGCACAATAATCTCAGTATCGCCTGCTTGAGTTGCTCCTGATTCTATTTGTCTCTCGTTTTGCATGATCTGATTTAATATCGAATATTAACTTCTCCAGTACCACCATACGTAACAATGGTCGTTGTATCTCTTTGAGGATCTACGTGACATGTTCCGTCACCGTCAACTTCGATACTAATCCGGTCTGATCCCCGTTTCAGAGTTAATGCAGAAGAACCAGTCGCACCTTCTGTATTAACTCTCAAAGCTAATCCACCACTCCGAACCACATGTCCCCGACCAGTGTCATCTTCACTATAGAATGTTCCTCGCAATGTTGCAGATAGAGATCTTTTAGCACTTACGAATGCTCGCCGAAACCTTCCGAATCTCACTGCTAATTCTTGCGCACTTTCCTGGACATGTATCTCATTCATCATGTGGCGATATTATACTATAT
>CAZPDN010000003.1:0-15003 GCA_964585435.1 uncultured Gammaproteobacteria bacterium | reverse complement strand
CAGAATTACTTCTTGAGTCCAAGCTTTTCGATAAGCGTAGCATATCGAGAACCATCTCTCTCTTGTAGATAGTGAAGAATTCGGCGTCGCTTTGCGATTATCTTGAGCAAGCCTCGTCGGGAATGATTGTCTTTTGGATTTTCCCTCAAGTGGCTTGAAAGGTTTTCAATTTTCTGTGAAGACAATGCAATTTGAACCTCTGGAGAACCAGTGTCACCATCCTTCTGAGAATAGGTGTCGATAATCTCTTGCTTTGAAAGTGTTCCAATCTCTTTCACCACTGCCTTTTGAGCCTTGCGTGAGAGCTTTGGAGCCTCTACAACTTCTTTACTCGCCTTTTCTGCTTTTACAGCTGTAGGTGCTTTTGCTTTAGCTGGGGCCTTTTTTGTTGTTGTTTCTTTCTTAGTTGCCATACGTTCGATTAGGTATTATATATGAGGCGTTTAGATTATGCAAGAGCGTTAAGAGCGGGTTTCGGAGGGAAAAAACCGTATAAGAAGTTGGGCCAATTCATCTGTTAACTCCTCAACAGAAACATCTACTCTTTCTAAAGGTGGAACGCGCGATGTTCCATATCCGGAAACACGTCCCCTATTAGTGCGTGCTGTACGGGGACCTACGCATTCCTGCAATGGATCTCTTTCGGATTCGTTTGACATATTGGCTATACTACACTCACAGTGAGTCAAAAACAAGTGGATTAAAATCCATCTTGACAACATTTAGCAGATATAATACACTACTGCTAATAGTCATATGGACAACCTAACACCACGACAAATCGAATTGTTAAAGGCAATCATCACTGAGTACACCACAACGGGTGATGCAGTTGGATCAGACATACTGGACAAGAGATATAAACTTGGCGTATCTCCTGCAACACTTCGTAATGACATGGTTGAGCTGTCGAAAAATGGATACCTTAAAAAGGAATATTTTTCCTCAGGGCGAGTTCCTACACCAAAAGCTTTCAGGTTCTATATCAAAAACCTCATGCATGAGAAGGAGCTATCTACCGCTGAGGAGGTTGCATACAAGAGTGATATCTGGGATTTCCGCGATGAAGTCCACAAGCTTCTGCAACATGCCGCATATGCTCTTGCACGACGCACAAACATGCTTGCAGTTGCTACTACAGAAGGCGGAGAGGTGTATTACTTTGGTATCAACAACTTTTTATCAAATCATGAGTTTTGGGATATTGAGCGGGCAAGGCACGTATTTGAGTACTTTGACGAAATGAAATACTGGAACAACCTTTTGAAACGATTTGAAAAGATTGAAGATGAGATTCTGTACATTTTTGCAGATGAGGAAGATCCAGATGCTCACAACATAGCCTCTGTTTTTGCAGAGTTTACATGTCGAGACATTCGAGGAGCAATTGGAGTTATCGGTCCTCGACGTATGCGATATGACGTCATCGTACCAAACGTGAGATATTTTTCAAATCTCATCCAGCAAACAGTTAATGAACACATCCAGGCATAAGTATGAAAAAACAGGTAAAAAACCAGCCCGATCAGCAGGCTTACGAAGACATGCAGAACAAGTATCTACGAGCGATTGCTGATTATCAGAATCTGGAGAAACGAGTTGCGGTCACGCTTGACCAGGCTCGAATAGCTTCCCGCAAAGAAGTTGTGGCAAAGTTCATTGGGATCCTTGACGATCTTGAGAAGGCAGAGATCTTTGTACAAGATGCCGGACTCAGGATGATCATGGATCGATTCAATGCGCTCCTCACAGAGTGTGGCGTCAGCGAAATTGACGTCCTCGGCAAAGAGTATGATCCGTATGTTGCCGAAGCACTTGAGATGGTGCCCGGGGATACACCCCACAAAGTCGCTGAGGTAGTCCGGAAAGGATACCGCATCGGTGACTCTATAATTCGACCAGCTCAGGTCAAGGTAACGCAATAAGTTATTTCATTATTTCATTTATATTAGTATGGCTAAAACAATAGGTATCGATCTCGGTACAACAAACTCTGTCGTCGCTGTTATGGAGGGTGGTACAGCGAAAGTTATTACATCCAAAGAAGGTCGCAACACCATTCCTTCTGTCGTCGATCCTGAAAAGAGAATTGTCGGCGATGTTGCAAAAAGACAGCTTATCACAAAACCCAAAGAAGTTATCTTTTCTGTGAAAAGACTCATGGGTCGAACATTCAAAGATCCTGTGGTCAAAGAGGTGCAAAAGTGGCTTCCGTATGAACTTGTGGAGGGTAAAGAAGGGCGTGTTGAGGTCAAAATCAATGATAAATCATACTCCCCTGTCGAAATCTCTGCAATGATCTTGAAAAAAGCGAAGGAAGATGCAGAGGATTACCTGGGAGAAAAGGTTGAAAAGGCAGTTGTTACGGTACCTGCGTATTTCGACGATGCTCAACGTCAAGCGACCAAGCAGGCCGGTGATATCGCAGGCCTCGAAGTCGTCCGCGTGGTAAATGAACCTACAGCTTCAGCCCTTGCCTACGGCATGGAAAACAAGCAGGCTCACACTATCGCAGTCTATGATTTTGGAGGCGGTACGTTTGATATTACCATTCTTGAGCTTGGAGACGGTGTTTTCGAAGTAAAATCTACAAATGGAGATACACATCTGGGTGGAGATGATTTTGATCAGACCATCATCACGCATCTTGTAGAAGAATTCAAAAAAGCAGAAGGCGTCGACCTAGCTCAAGATGCCCAGGCACTCCAAAGACTCAAAGAGGCTGCTGAGAAAGCAAAGATTGAACTTTCAAGCTCTCTTGAAGCACCTATCAACTTGCCATTTATCACACAGAAAGACGGCACCCCATTGCATTTTGAGATCACATTGACACGAGCCAAGCTAGAGTCAATTACAGAGGATCTCATCAAGCGATCTTTTAAGCCAGTTGAAGCATGTCTGAAAGATGCCAAGCTGACGACAAAAGACATTGATGAAGTCATTTTAGTAGGAGGAATGACCAGAATGCCCAAGATGCGCGAAGCCGTGAAGGAATTCTTTGGTAAAGAGCCCAATAAATCCGTTAACCCTGATGAGGCAGTAGCACTTGGTGCGGCAATCCAAGCCGGTATTATCGGCGGAGAGGTCAAGGATGTCGTGCTTCTCGATGTCACCCCGCTCACACTTGGCGTTGAAACACTTGGGGGTGTCATGACACCTCTCATCGAGCGAAACAGCTCTATTCCGACATCCAAATCCGAGGTGTTTTCGACAGCAGCGGATAACCAGACACAAGTGGACATTCACATTTTGCAAGGAGAACGTCCAATGGCCAAAGACAACAAGTCGCTCGGTCGGTTCATCCTTGAAGGCATTCCACCAGCACCACGAGGAGTTCCTCAAATTGAGGTTACCTTTGACATCGATGCAAACGGGATAATGGATGTGACAGCAAAGGACAAGGCCACAGGAAAATCCACAACCATTAAAATAACTGGCTCTGCGGGTCTCAAAGATGAAGAAATTGAACGCATGAGAAAAGAAGCAGAGGAAAATGCAGATGCAGACGCCAAGCTCAAAGAGCGAGTTGAAGCTCGAAATCAAGCTGAGGCACTGATCCACACATCTGAAAAGTCCCTCAAAGAAGCTGGAGACAAGGTAGAAACCTCTTTGAAGGAAGAAGTTGAGGCTAAAATCAAGGATCTGCGCGAAGTGCTGGAAGAGGGTACAAAAGAAGATATTGAGGCCAAAACATCCGCCCTGTCGGAGTCTTTGCAAAAAGTAGGCGAGGTCATGTACAAACAAGCTGCACCTGATGCAGATGCACCAGCCTCTGAGACACCCGCAGATAGTGCGAAAAATGTCGAAGAGGGTGAAGTTGTTGATGAAGGAAAATAAAGCTGTATGGCACAATCCTTCTATGACATTTTAGGTGTAAAGAAAGATGCGAAACTGGCCGACATCAAGTCGGCCTATCGCAAGCTGGCCATGAAATGGCACCCAGACAAAAACAAGGAGGCTGGCGCTGAAGCAAAATTCAAGGAAATCACCTATGCGTACGAAGTGCTTTCTAACGATGAAAAGCGAAATATGTATGATCAGATCGGCCACGACATGTACGTGAAAACCGGTGGAAAGGGCGGATTTGGTGGTGCTGGTGGGGCCGGTTGGCCCGGTGGTGCTGGTGGTGGCGCATATCAACAGGGACCATTTACTTGGTCATATTCTTCATCAGGCTCGGGATTTGAGGATGTCAATCCTTTTGATATCTTTGAGCAGTTTTTTGGCGGAGGATTTGGCGCAAACAGACAACCTCAGAAGCCTACATATCAGGTATCAATTGATTTTTACGAAGCTGTTGATGGTGTTGAAAAGACCCTTTCTGTTGAAGGCAAGAATCATACCGTCAAAATCCCCGCCGGCATAGATGACGGCACCACCATTCGCTACAATGAATTCAATCTGCTCGTGTGTGTTCAAAACAAAACCTCATTCCAAAGGGAAGGCCACAACGTCATTGTTCAGGTCGATGTTCCATTTAACTTAGCTATACTCGGAACGCAGATTGAGGTTCCAACTCTTGACCGCAAGACAGTCAAGGTCAAAGTTAAACCGGGCACCCAGCACGGTAGCATGCTCCGCCTGCAAGGTAAGGGGATGAAGGTGGTGAATCACAATCAGCACGGTGATTTGTACATTGTGTTCAATGTGACCTATCCATCAAAGCTGACGAAGAAGCAGAAGGAGATGCTGGAAAACTTCTAACAACCCCGGAGGTTAGTAATCGCTTCCTATCCATCCCAACAGAATACTAAAGTCTAGAGCATTCGTTGTACCGTCGGCGTCAATGTCTCCATCCGCAGTCTTGCCATACACATTTTCATCCGTGAGCTTGAGTATATCGAGCGTATTTACTTGCCTGTTGGCATCAAGGTCCGATCGCTCCATCTCACTCTTTACAAGATGCTCTCCACAATCTTTCCGACAACTATGTGCCGTCTCGCCATTGCCTGCGTCACAGACAGCATTGCCACACAGATCGCCTGCTGGGAATGGTGGAGCGATGTTTTGAGATTGCAATGGAATCTCAAGCACAACGCCACCCTTGGAATCAGTCACCCGCACCGATGATGCTTCTGTGAAATATGGCAGGTATTCATATATATCAGATACCAACTCGGGCGCTTTGTCGTCATGAGGATTGTCGGAGTATTGAGAAATCTCCTTGCTCCAGAGCGTCTTGGCATTCACATCTCGAACATCAAGGGTGTAATAGGCATCCGTATATTCTGAAATGATTTGCCGAGAGTCATCGGGATATGTAGGCTTAGTTTGAACCGATTGGAGCTCAAGGACTCCTACTGCTGGTTGCTTTAAATGAACGAACATTGCGTTTTTATATGCAGATTCTGCTAGAGACTGGAGGGCGAAATGTGCCTTTGGTGCGAAGTACGCATCGATGGCATCGAGAGAGACTTGGTTGAAGTTGTTGAAGTCTTTTACCTCACCTAGATAAGAATTCATAATACTATGTTCAGATGGTCTGTACAATTGATCAGGCGATGAACATCCCTGAATACACTCTCCTCTTTGTCCCCATTTGCATACACCATTGTTTAAGAAGGAACAATTCGGCGCATTCCCGAAAATTGATACAGATTTTTGACTGAGGCCCTCTCTCGTATATTCATCTGCTAAGCCATAAATTGCATGCCCCATTTCATGAATAATAGCAAGACTTGTATCTTGAAAACCAGATGAGTTCAACACAATCACTCTCTTACCCAATTTTGCATACGCGAAGTAGATGTTCCACTGTGAAGGAACAACTACCACGCCGATGTTTCCGTTACATTTTAAAGCGGTCTCTCGAATAGCATCTGTGTGCATATCATTAGATGCACATGAATCGTCATTATCCCCCTTCTCCTTGCACCCATACGCCCCCTCTCCTCCAATTTTTGTGTAAATGCTATAGTTGAAGCGATCCTTGTAGTGAGCAATGTTGGTCTTTTCGATAGCGTACATTTGGGAAGTAACTATTCGCTCAAACTCTTCTACACTTCCAAAGCCAACTGGCAAAAAGACAACTCGTTCTGTAGCATTTGGATTACCACCCAGGTATTTACATGAATCTTCGGGGCCTGTGGATTCACATGCGGAGCAGTGGGATCCTTTGGATGTGTCCCATGAACATTTGGATTCGTCGCCGGGCTCTGAACAACTTCCAACTTTATGGCACATTCTCAAACCTGGCTCCCTATTTGACGCTGTGCATTTTTCCGGGTAGTCCACCTTACAATCTTGCCCTGCAGACTTACAAAATAAATCAGGCTCGGGCTTCTTCTCAGCATATGTGAATGTGGCTTCTCCTGCCGTACTCACACATGCATGTGTGGGATTATGAAGGAACACTTGGGCCTTATATGATTGTCCGTCAATCCACGACTTGTTTTTGAATTCTTGCGATTCTTTGTTAAGCAATCTGTTTGGGAAAATGTTTTTGCCAATTTTGCATGTGCTTTTTGTATCACCTGACTCACTCGTGCAGGCAATATAGCCATCTCGACTGTCTCCGCCGAGATTCACGATATCAATCCAATAATTCAAACTGTTAGACTGACCTTTGCATGCTGATTCATAATCTTCAGGTTCTTCCCAAGAAATTTCAACGGAGTCTTTTGAGAGCTCTGAAATCTCTACTTTCTTTGGCGTGCACCGGGTAGACGTGAGAGGACAAGAAATGGGGGTAAGAGGAGCTTGTGTGACCGTTGGAGTCACGGGTACTGGGGTTTCGGTTGGTTCTGTAGGAGTGGGAGTTTTTGTCGGCTCCGTTGGTGCGGGGGTTACTGGAGTTTCGATTGGATCAGCAGTTTTTGTGACTCTGACGCCATACTGAACATACCCATTCTTCTCAATGCTTATACCTGCAAAAGTGAGACTATCTTCAGCTGTGATCATATTGTCACAGATAGACTGAGGAGTACTTGTACAAAATGTGCTCACAACTTTGTATCCTGAAGGCAATCCCACACTTACCTGTGCTTTAGTTCCCTGAAGGGCAGGCGGAACATCCTGAGTATCCCATACAAGCAAGGCATTTCCATCCTTGTCCTTTATGTCACCATTGTTTTTGCCGGCAATCTTTTCTTCATATGTCGTTGCCCAGATCAACCCAGGCATCCACTTGATCGTCTTGTTGTCCTCATCTCGAATTTCGAGGACACTCCTGTAAGGATATGAGCCAGTCTGCGCCTGAGAGGAGCCTTGCTGGACTGAGCGCGTCATACCAGCCCCAATACCAATTCCGATGAGAGAGATAAATATTCCAAGGAGAGACAATGTTACGGTAATTTCCCCCCGCTGATATTTTCTCATACTCACATAGTACACCATCGATGTATCACTTGCACAAGAACAAAAATATGGGGTGAGCATGGCCTCAATTGGAGCAGTTACTATGGGTCTGTACTTAATTGTTCAATCTGGATCGGCGGGTCAACCTTTACAACCTCCGGGGTTAGAATGTGGTATACTACTTCGCATGAAAGCACTCACCAGCTCACTCAAAAAAGGCAACTTCTTGTCTCATTCTGGAGACATCTGGCAAATCGTACGCGTGGATCACAGCCACGTTGGACGAGGATCCGCCAACTACCGCATCAAGATCAAATCCGTCACATCTGGCAACACGCTCGAAGTCACTGCCAAGCCCGACACCACATTTGAACAGGTGCAGGTTGAATCAACACTCATGCAATATCTTTACACTGACGGAAAAGTGTATACCTTCATGAATGACCAAACATACGAACAATACGAAGTTCCCTCGGAAGCTGTTGGTGATTTGGGCAAGTACCTCAAGGAGGGTCAAACGATGTATGTGGCTGTTCATGATGAAAAGCCTCTGGCAGTTATCCCGCCTGCAAAGGTCAGACTGGTCGTCTCTGAAGCACCGGATGCTGTAAAAGGAGATACAGCTCAAGGCGCCAAGAAGCAAGTTACCCTCGAAACGGGCGCAACTGTCATGGTGCCCCTCTTCATCAAGCAGGGCGAAACAATCGCCATAAATCCCGAGACAGGAGAGTACGTGGAGCGGGCCTAACTTTTAGGGCTCATTGTCACAAAGATACCTTTCACAAAATACCCTTCACGCAATAGCTACATTACAGCTTCTTGCCCTCACGCAAAGACACAAACAGTGCCTGCGAAGCAAGTAGCAGGCCTCCCAAACCCATCAGCTGAACAAAGAAGCCGGTAAGCGGAACGATTTGGATGAGCAACACCGCAACCAAGCCCACAGCCATAATCGAAGCATCTGTCCATGATCGCTGGAACTTTTTCATAATCATTGTGCCAAGAGCATACATTGTCACAAATGAGCTTAGATACATAAGTGTTGCATAGAGTGCAAAAAGCATCAGCGCAAGGGGGAATGCAACAAGCGTCAAAGCCATCACTAAGCCTGCCACAGGCAGGGCAATGAGTGCGACAAAGCCAACGCCGATGCTTTTCCACGTTTGGGATCGAACCACCTGTGCAGAATCGCGCACAAGATGAGGCATGGCATATACAAACAACAAGCCCGAAAGCATTAAAGATAGTACATGCAGGACACCCATGAAAGAGAAAAATGTGTCTTGTTGTTTTTGCGTCACGACCATTTGCTCTTTGGCCATGCGAGGAATCTCAAACCTTCTCACTTCGCCAGCTACCAGATCCTCATCCACCGCAACTGCTTTTTCATCACCCAAAACATACGATAGACTGCCCTGAATAGGCTTTACGAGAGAAAAGGTGCCCGCAGCCACGGTCACATGCTGACCAAATGGCGTATCAAGACGCACATTACCTCCAACAACACTTGCGTTTCCAGCAAGCTTCAGCTCAGGAGTTGTCACAACCGTGCCTCCGACAAGTCCCATGTTTTTTCCGATTGTTCCAGCTACGAAATGAGCCCCGCCAATGGCAATGACGCTTTCAGCCACATTTCCTTGGATGTCAAATTGTCCTGCCACAACATACACACTTCCGGCTACGGAACCTGTAATGTCTACCCTACCACCCGCAACATAGACGTCTCCCATAACCTCGCCTGCAATTTCAACATTTTCTCCTGCAATATACATATCTCCTGGTATAGTTTCCCCCTTTTCCACTCGGGCACTCGTACCGCTTCGAAATGTAGGGGCTGTTGAGACAAGTTGCACTTCATCAAAAGGTACAGAAGGAGTCGGTGTTTGCGCGAGCGCTGGTGAAGCTCCGAGTAACATAACACAGACGGTCAAGATTGAAAGAAGTCGAATTGTTTTCATACGCATAGTGTACACATCCTGCAGTGTCGGCGCAACTTTAGTGCTCTTGAAGCCATTGTACGTCTCGGGCAACTACTGTGTTCCAATCCGGACGCAGATTGTGGTCTGCCTCTGGATAGATGTAATACGTCAGAGGAACATCAAGGCGTTGCATACGCTTCGCAAATGCGTCACTCCACTCTTGTGGGACAGCTTCATCGCGACCACCCTGGTGGAGCAGTAGCGGAGCCTGAATATCAGAAGTATACTCCGTCATTGAATACAATTTTGGATCGTAGACTCGCCGAAATTGAGCAACAAGCGTCTTGATGAGGATGCCATTATCTGGCATATCAGATGCATAATGCAGAACATTGTCGGGAAACGGGATTGTCACAGGTGCCCAAAGCACTGTCGGATACGAGGCTTGCGTAATGGCCAAGACCGTCAGGGCAATCTGACCCCCATTGCTATGTCCCCACAGAGACGTTCGCGATGTGTCAAGCGCGTATCCCCTATTTGATAGCTCTTCGGATACAGATTCAAGACTGGCAAGAAGGGAAAGGGTTGTTGTATACATCTGGAAGCGAGCCTGCGCAAGGTCCACGCTTGAGGGACTCGACTCACCATATCCCAAGAAATCAGGTGCAATAGTTATGAATCCATTTCGGGCATAGTACGATGCTGCATTTTTGGTGCCATAGCCAGGATAGTACACATTCTCGTCTGCCCATCCCCGCAACATGACGATGACAGGATATGTGCCTGGTTGAGGCGGTAGAGTAATAGTGCCAGAGACCTTTTTGTCTGGCGCGAACTGATCACGAAAGAAGAAAAGGTACGATTGAGTCGATGGGTTCAGTTGAAGCTCTTTGCCAATGGTAATACGCGATGGCGAAAAGACAGTTTTTTTCAATGCAGGAATGCTATAACTATCAAGTGGTTTTGGACTGGGCTGATGGGCTATCTGAGCCGGATGCAATGTATGGAAAAAAGTTTGAACAGGTGCAGATTTCCAAGCCACCACCCCTGTCACAAAGCTTAGCGCGATGATGAGTGTATAGATAATGCGGATTCGCATAGAATGTATATTCTAATGCAAAAGGTGAATCCCGTGCTCGTTTGATTTATCCCAAAAATGCGCTATAATTTCCCAAGTGAGTGTGAGGCCCGCGCAATCCGGCAATCAGAGCCTATTGCACCAAGCCACAATTCACACTTCACATCCCCTGTAGCTCAGTTGGTAGAGCGCGCGGCTGTTAACCGCTAGGTCGCTGGTTCGAGTCCAGCCGGGGGAGCTTTAGGTTGTTGTAAGGCTCTGTATGAATGACAAGAAAGAGCAGCTAAAGGAATTCTTCGAAGGAGAAAAGAGCTCTTTAGACTGCTATTTAATTGAGGATATCAAGACTCTTCTTGATCTTCCCTCAAAAAAATGTGGTGGCTGTGGATACCCTTTGCTTATGACAGTTTTTTCAGGCTCAGAATTAATGGGCAAACTGCTCATCGGTGTAACTAATAAGGAAAAAGCATTTGAGCATTTTGTTACAAACTACATGCCAGAGTACTCTTCTGTTGTTAAACAGCTATATCAGGCAGGTAGACATTTCTTAGCTCATTATTTCATTCCTGGCTACCAACTCTTTCTTGCCAACGAAGGTAAGGAGATTGAAATGATCGAAGGGAAGCTTTACATCAATATGTCAATGCTCGGTAGAAGTTTCATAGATGCTTATGAGAAAGCTAAAAATGACATTTTTGCTACAGACTATAAAGTAAATCAAACTCACTGCAACCTCCAAGAGATGATTTCTAAGATGGGGAAAAAGGATCATCTATTTGAAAACCAAGAGCCAAGTCTTTCCAATCCGTCAGCGACAACCACTATAAGCGGGATGTATACAATTGATAAGTTTAGTGATAAACGAAACTCTTTGGCATCAATTTCTCCAGTGAGGGGGAAATTAGAAAAACTTGAGTAATTACACCACTCTGATTTTCTTAAAATTCTTACTACTAAGACCCTTGATTTCAACAGGTGCCCATTCTGCTTTTATGCTTTCAATCTGTGAAGGGGTGAGAATTGTTTCGATATAGCTGTCACCTCATCTTTTTAATGCACCAACTCCAACCCAAAATTTCGCAATTGAAGTTTTAGTAGTCCCAATCGGGATTACATTAGGTTCAAAGAAAGTTGCGAATGCTGTTATGTTTGCACTGGTATACGATGGCCTTATGCGATTTTGCTTCTCTTGAAGGTTATAGTAAGCATAATGCATGAGGTCTATTTTCTCTTTCCAAAGAGGATCTTTAGTTTGCTCAGGAGTTAACTTTACATTCATTTCAATTGAGCGGATTGCGTCGTCTGATAGTGGTTCAGGATTCGCTTCTCTTGATTTCTTTAGGTTCTCCATTTCGATCTTCAAGCCTTCTTGAAAAGCTTCATTGCTTTCATACTGAGACCGCTCGAGAAAGTTTTCAAATTTCAGATTCGATGGTAGCCAAGGCTCGATAAACTCAAGTAAGTCAGTAAAACTCTTTCGATAAGCATCAAGATCACTCTGTGGGATATTGTTCATTTGACTAATGACGACTTCGTCATACCAGAAAGTAAGTTTAACTCCTTTTGGATACATTGCACAAACTGGTCTTAGCCACTTAGCAAGATAGATCATGGTAAATAGTTCAGCCCAGTCTACTTCAGGTGTTTCATCCAAACTCCATAACTTATAGCCCCCAAATGGCCACGTTATTTGAATAGGCTCTTTGTTGGCTATGTTCTTTTCCAAAGCCGATCTGATAATTTTCTGATTTTCATCTGGTACTGAATACTTTCTGAACTTCTTCGACATGAAGGTAGTAAAGATGGCTTCAACCAATTCATTGTCATCCTTGGGCTTAGTTTCAGACACAAAATGACTCTTGAGTAGCTCAAGCTGAGATAAGATATAATCTTGTGGTTTCATGAGATGCGGGTAGGAATTGAACCTACGTCTCTTGCGTTGCAAGCAAGTGCCTGAACCGACTCGGCGACCGCATCAGCTATATTCTACCAGATGCTATAATTGGATAATGAACAAGCTCAAATCAACTGTGCAAGACATTATTAAATCAAATATCTACCTAACACTTGCCACCTCAGATGGGAAACCATGGGCTGCCCCCCTTTTCTACTGCACAGATAGTGCATATAACTTTTACTTCATCTCCCAAATGGATTCACTCCATATACATCATATTTTGAATAACCCTTATGTAGCTTTCGCTATCTTTGACTCAATGGCAAAGGAAGGAACTGGAACTGGTGTGCAAGGGTCGGGAAAAGTGTCTTTGCTTGAATCAACAGAAGAGATTGAAATTGCTCTTAATTACTACCATACGTCATTTATTAGCTGCACACCTAAAGATTTTACTGGAGACAAACCATATCGACTCTTTAAGCTGACTCCTGACACTTTTTACACACAAGATCCTGATGCTGATGTAGATAAGCGAGTTAAAGTTGATATGAATGAACTATGAAGCAGCTTTCTCCTATATCAGATGATAAGTTTATATCTCTTTTCCTTCAATCAGAAATCACATCAAAAAGATGGGGTAAAAAGCTTCGAGATTTTCTTGACAAAGATGATAAACCAGAAAGTATTATCACAAAGCCTGATTTAGATGACACTCATGACAATGAGTATCGGAAAGAGCTTATTGCGAAGTTTAGAGGATACGGTATTGGAAAAGAGCTCTTTGACGGTTTCCCTAATGACGTGAAATGGTATACATACTCACTCAGCTCAGAAGAATTAGAACAAGTGAAGTATATTGACTATAGCTATTGGAACAAGCTCTCAAATAATACTCGCTTACCAAAGGTCGCTGCTGATGAGGTTAAGAAAGGATCTATAATCTTTGATCAACCAAATACAAACTTTCATGAAGCAGCAGAAACACTTAAGGATGGAAATGACTTTCCGCTTATGATGTTTGTTGGTAAATCAGAAGATGATTATTTAGTCATCTTGGAAGGACATGTCCGCATGACTGCATATTATTTGGTACCTGAATGTATCCCTGATGAGATTGGGGTGGTTGTTGGGTTCTCAAAGAATATTACAGACTGGGGTTTGTATTAAGATAAGTCCGAACGTGGTTCACTCGCTGGAGCCCATCCAACCCTATCTACAAAGCATCCACCATTCAGCTTAATGCGTGCTCGATAATCTTGCTGACCTCCTCTTCCTTCATCTTCTTGGGAATGTGCAAAAAAGTATATTGTGATTTGAGCTTTTCACTTTGAATCAACTCCATAATTTTCCAGCTGACATAATTACAATATGAATTTCCGATTGCATTGGCAAACTTAATTAAAGGCCCCTCACTGATGAAGGAATTTATTACTCGTTTTTTCACATAATGAGCATCATCCAAATAACCGTTTCTGAATCTGTTTGTGCATATTGTTTCGACACGAATCTTGTCTTGATCGACACCTGAGTAGCTACCCACTCCAAGGATATAGCGTGGCTGATCATGGAGTAGATGCTGGAGATAGTGCTCCAGGTTATTGGGATTGAGAATGTAAGCAGAGTCGATATTTTTGAGTTTATAAAGAACTGGCGCGGTAGGTGGGAAGGAGAAGACATACAGATTTTTATCAAGGATCAAAGTCATGAGGTTATTCTAGCAAACTGGTATACTATTGGCATGAAAACTATTCTGGTTGATGCAGTTGATGCTTTCGTTATCGAAAAGGAAGGTAGCTTCTCAATTTTCAAAGAGATGCACGACCTTCTTGAGACATTCCCCAATAGAAAAATCCTTTTAACAGGGGCTAATGATGAACAGTTTAAGACGTTTGGGCTTGATTCTATGCCGTATGAAGTGTTTACCCTCAAGCATAATCCTGAGAAAACCGATCCACAATACTTTAAAACGCTGTTTGAAGAATATGGTTTGACCGCAGATGGTGTTGTGTACTTTGAGCATAATCCTGAGGCTGTCAAAAGTGCAGAGTCTGTAGGTATACGCACATTCTATTATGATTCTGAAAAGAGGGACCTGGAGGCTTTGAAGTCATTTCTAACAACGAATCTTTAACACATTATGATCACTAACCCTCAAGCAAAAGTAATTGTCTGCTACGGCGACTCAAATACATGGGGTGACGTTCCGAATGAAGAAAGAAGACATGCCCCCAATATTCGTTGGACTGGTGTCCTACAAGACATACTAGGAAATGATTATGACGTAGTTAATGAAGGGCTGTGTGGAAGAACGTTCAAAGTCATAGAACCAGGCAAGGAACATAGGTCCGGCATCAACCACCTACGCTCTATTCTCCAGACAAATGAACCAACTGATCTGATAACAATCATGCTCGGGACAAATGATTTAAAAAACACTTTTGGATTAAGCGCTGAAGAGATTGCTTAACATCTGAGAGAAACTATCGAATTCATTCAAAACGAAAAAACAGGACCCGATGGTTCTATTCCTAAGATACTTATTATATGTCCCACTCCAGTTGTCGTCCCCAATGGCGTAAAGCTTGATGAACGTATGACAGTTGCCCCTGAGACATCCCTCTTATTACATCCACTTTACCAACAGGTGGCTGAGGAGCTTGGATGTTTATATATAAATGCTGGAGACTTCATCTCTTTGGAAGAAACCGATGGGTACCATTTAGCTGAAAAAGATCATAAAATACTCGGAGAGAAGGTTGCTGAAATCATCAAGCACCTTGTCCTGCGTGCCTGGATACGAAAAGTCAACATGT
>CAZPDN010000002.1:0-15260 GCA_964585435.1 uncultured Gammaproteobacteria bacterium | reverse complement strand
ACTTGCTGCTCTAAAAAAAGAAAAACACGTAGAGGAGAGAAGGTCGAAACTTGAAAATGAGCGGTCAGAGCTTGAAGAATCTTTTCAAAAACTTGAATCCCAATGGGAAGAAGAAAAGAAAATTATCGCTCGGCTTCAAGAGTATCGCATCCAGCTTGATGCAAAGAAATCTGAACTAGAAACAGCAGAGCGTGATGCTGAATTAGAAAAAGCTGCTCGACTGAAGTATGCGGATATTCCCGAACTGGAGAAAAAGGTCGCAGAGGAAGAAGCGCGTTGGCAAGCTCACCCCGAAGATGAGCGGCTGCTCAAGGAGCGAGTAACCGAGGAGGACATTGCCACAATAGTATCTCGCTGGACACACATTCCAACATCTCGCCTCTTGTCGAGCGAATCAAGCAAGCTCACCCACCTCGAACAGGATCTTACAGAACGGGTTGTTGGGCAAGACCATGTGCTTGTCAAACTTGCACGGGCGATTCGTCGCTCGCGCGTAGGGCTGGGAGATGCTCACAGACCGATCGGGTCATTTCTCTTTCTCGGACCAACTGGTGTAGGTAAAACAGAAACTGCAAAAGCTCTTGCCGAATCTCTTTTCAATGATGAAAAGGCAATTATTCGCATTGACATGTCTGAGTATCAAGAAGCACACACCATGGCACGACTCGTCGGTGCTCCTCCAGGCTATGTAGGCTATGAAGAGGGTGGCCAGCTTACCGAAGCAGTTCGCAGACGCCCCTACTCTGTCGTGCTTTTCGACGAGGTAGAAAAGGCTCACCCACAGATTTTCAATGTTTTTCTGCAAATTCTTGACGATGGAAGACTGACTGATGGAAAAGGCAGAACGGTGAATTTTACAAACACTATTCTCATCCTCACATCTAACCTTGGGTCTCAGCACAAGGATGAAGATAAGATTCTTGAGGAAGTGAGGCGGTTTTTCAAGCCCGAATTTGTTAACAGGCTTGATTCAATATTGGTCTTTAACACACTGGATGAAAACATCATGCGTCAGATTGTGGAGCTCCAGATACAAGAGCTTGTCCAGCGCCTCCAGGCACACAACCTCGTTCTTGAAATGTCTGCGGGGGCAAAGGACCACCTTCTCGAAGTAGGATTTGACACCATGTATGGCGCACGCCCACTCAAGCGGGTTATAAACGAGCTTATTGTGGATGAAATAGCCTTACAATTGCTTGAGGAAAAAATCTCCTCAGGTGACCACGTAGTGGTGGATGTTCACGATGGAAAGCTTATTGTCCAAAGGAAGAAGGTGCATTAAGCTTGACTTCTCCTTCAAACACTATTACCATTGTAGTGCTTATTCATTCACACACTAAATATGGCAGTACTCAAAACAACGCAAGAAACATTTGACGCAGACGTGTTGAAAAACAACAAGCTTGTTTTTGTTGATTTTTTTGCAGATTGGTGCGGTCCATGCAAAATGTCAGCACCTATCATTGAGGATCTTTCTCAAGACCCAACATACAACCATGTGGAGTTTATGAAAATCGATGTGGATGCAAACACTGATTTAGCATCGCAACTGGGAGTTTTCTCTATTCCAACATTTATTGCGTACTACAAAGGGGAGCCTATTTTGCGCATGACAGGCGCAGGTCCTTCTGAAAAGTTCAAAGAACAGCTTGATCTTGCTTCGAAAAAGGCAGAAGAGCTCGACGTAAGCAAACAACCAGCAACAAACAAACTACCAGCAGACAAGTAAGCTGACATTATTGTTTCTCAAGTATGCGCTCGGCTTTACCGTGGGCAATTTTGAGTCGGATGTGGCCACGACGCAGTAAGTACATACACCATTCTGCAAGCCACCTGAGAGCTGAAGCTGGGGATAATTTCTTCGCGGTCACTATCTGATCATCTGTAAGGGGAACATGTACAGTCGTGTGGGTAGGATACTGAACCGGCTGGTCGACCACCTCCACCCCCGCATCCATCAAATCTTGGTCGAGTACTGGCGATTCTTCCTTTGCGGGCTGGATATATGATTCAACTTCAGGGTCGGGCTCGTGCTCAACCATTTCATGCAATTCGATGTGTTTTGGAGTTTCTTTGGGAAATGGGCGTGAAGGTTCGTTCTCGGGCGCTGTGCTCCACTCAGGTATATCAAAGGCATCCTGAGCCTCTAGAATCAAAAAGGTGATGTCTGTATAGCGAAGGTTGTCTTCATGTTGATCTGACATGCCTTCACTATACCAAACACGCACAAACTTCTCTAGGAATCCTTACTTCTTTGTATGAGCTCGCACATCCACTTCATAGCTTGTGTTTTGAGCTTCGAAGAAATTGACAAGCTGGAACACATCTGTTGCGGCGGTCATCCATTTGGCAGGATTTGTGGCATTGTAATGCTTCTCAAGCCCAAGCTCCTCTAGTCTGCGATCAGCAACATACTGGACATACTGATTCACATAATCAGCATTTAGTCCCAGAATGCCTCGAGGGAACAAGTCTTGGTTGTACGCTACTTCCAAATCAACTCCTTCGATGATAATGTTGCGAATCTCATCTGCAAAATCCTCCTGCAAGAGTTCCTGATTTTCTTCAAGAATGTTAAGGAGAAGATTGATACCAAATTGTAGGTGAAGACTTTCATCTCGCAACACCCAATCAATCATAGATCCAAAATTGCGGAGCTGGTTGCGCTGTCTAAAGCTGAGGGCTACCATAAATCCACTGTAAAACCATGTACCCTCCATAACAATGTTTGTCGCTACAAGGTTACGAATAAAATCCTTTTTACCATCAGGTGTTGCAATATTCAAAGTTTCCTCTGTCATGCGTTGCATGTATCTGTTGATAAACTTTTCCTTGTTTCGCATCGAGGCAGTTTCAAGATGTACGTTGTAAATCTTGTCTCTATCGAAAGGAAATGTTTCAAGAACGTATTCAAATGCCACACAGTGATTTGCCTCTTCCCACATCTGCTTAGCAAGATACAAGTGACACTCTGGTGATTTGAGATATGGATAGATACCCAGGGCAATTGATTTATTAACAATAAGCTCCGCTGGATTAAAGAAAGCCATGACAAACGAAACAGCATGTCTTTCATCATCTGTCATCTGGTTCCAATCCTCAATATCTTCTTTGAGGGTGATTTCGTGAGGAAACCATGTGTTTCGCACAGCTTGATTGTACAGATCATATGCCCACTGATATCGAATCGGGTGAAGATTTACATCTTCTGGTGCTGCTTTTCCAATTAACATGTTGATATATATAAATATGTAATTATTGACAACTATCGCACTGTAAACGCAGTTGTGGATCAATCGGACATGCCTTGAGCGTATCATCCTCTTTCTTCATGGATGCAACTGCTGGTCTCATGGCGACGGAATCAGTTATACCAGTGCTGGACGACATAGTACCTGATGCATGTGTATTTGTCGAGTCTGAAAGACCTGGTCTTTGGGAAGACGATCCTTGAGACTTGATTGCACCGAATCCAAGCTTTCCAATTTTCTTCGACTTGTTAACTGCGACAGTGCTTTGCTCGGCTGTGTGTTGGGGCTTCATATGGAGATAATATGTTGTCTTGACACCCTTCTCCCAACCAAACGTGTAGATATCCATCGTTTTGTCGATATCTCGCTCCGAAAGGTACATGTTTCGACTCAATGCTTGGTCAACCCATTTTTGAGCACGAGCAGCAATCTCTAGGAATGCATAGGGCGATGTATTAAAAGATCCTTTGTACCGGGCTTTAATGTCTTCTGGAATAGCATCAATGTCGTGAAGCTCTCCATGATTTTCAATAATCTCCTCTTTTACATCGTCCCACAACCCTCTCTCTTTAAGCTCTTGGACAAGGTTGTGATTAATATCGAGGTATTGACCAGAAATTTTCTGTCGGGTAAAGACCTGTGCAAATCGAGGATCAATACCTGGCGTTGTTCCCGCCAAGAGGCCAATGTTTGCGTTGGGAGCAACCGCCATGAGCGTTGCATTTCGGACACCCTTCTTAACCTTCTTGCGGAGGCCGTCCCAATCAAGCTTGTGAAACTTCTTTTTTGTAACAGTGAGCTTCTTGCCTCTATCTTCTTCAAGGCGAGCAATGGTATCAAATGGCACCATGCCCTTTGACCAACCAGAGCCCTTGAAATTTGGATAGCTCCCTCGCTCTTGAGCTAATGTAGCACTCTCATCAATAGCCATGTAGCTGATAAATTCAAACAGTTTGTCTGAAAAGTCATATGCTTCTTCGCTATCATACGCAACGCGAATCTTTTCAAATGCTTCTGCAAGACCCATCACACCTAAACCAACAGCTCTGTTTTGCTTGTCAGAATGCACTGCTTCTGGAATTGGCAACACATTTATATCAACCAAATTGTCGAGCTGTCGGACCGCTGTTCGGACAGAACTTTCCAAATCATCCCATTGCACCTTGCCATCAACTATATGGGCAGGTAGGTTGAGGGATGTGAGATTACAGACAGCAATATTATCCTTATCCTGCGGAAGACAGATTTCTGTACACAAGTTGGACATATGGATGGTGCCCGTATTGTTGTTGAGTGCGCGCAGATTGATTGGGTCCTTCCACGTTAACCATGGATGTGATGTGGTTTGCAGAGATACAAGAATTTGTCTAAATTGCTCCTGAGCAGGTACTTTTTTAAAGACGCGCAATTTCCCCTCCTTTGCCATTTCTATGTATTCTCTATATCTCTTGCTAAATGCTTGCCCATAGAGTTCGTTGAGGTCTGGGGTTTCTTTGGGGTCAAACATGTACCACTCCTCTCCCTTCGCTACTCTATTCATGAATTCATCAGAAATAAAGACGGCGGTGTTGGCGGTTCTCATACGTAGATAATCATCTCCAGCGTTGTGCTTCCACTCAATAAAGTCAGGAAAGTCAACGTGCCAGTTCTCCATGTAGAAACAGAGGGCACCTTTTTTCTTCCCACCTCGCTGAATGGCGCGAATTGCTGTATCAATTATTTTTGCAAAGGGGGTTGGCCCAGAAGACGTGGTGTTATTGGAACTGAGAGGTGATCCTGTGGCGCGGAGTTTGGTAATCGAAGCACCTATGCCTCCCGTGGCTTTGGAAAGCTTAATTACATCACCAACAGATTTGGCAATATGATCAATATCATCTTGAACCTCGAGTAGGAAACAGTTGCTCAAACTGGGATTCGTTGTGCCTGCGCCAATGTTTGTGGAGCCTCCAGCAATATATTTCAGTTTGGACATTTTATTGTAAAACTGAATCGCTTGGGCGGTGGGGTTTTTCTCATTGTATGAAAGACCCATTGCAATACGCATAAAGAAGTATTGAGGTGATTCCATTGATTCTTGTGATTTGTTTCGCAAAGAATAGCGATCCAACAAGCTAGAAACCCCCGCATACATGAACAACTCGTCTCGAGACAAATCAAGCGCTTCCGCAAGCTTAACTAAATCAAATTTTTCCGTCATGCGTGTGTCAAAATACCCTTCCTTGACAGCAGTTCGTATATATTCGGGGAAATGATCTTTATGAACTGCCTCTAGCTCTTCTGGTGTGTTTGCCCTATCTCCAAACATGCGCTTATAGACAGTTTTGAGTAAGAGTCGAGTGGCGATTTTATCATAATCAGGGTCGTCTTTTACATTCTGGATTGCTGCATTTATTGTTGCCTCATCAAGCTCTTGTGTTGTAATGCCGTCGTATAACATGAGGTGCGTTTCAGTTGCAATCTGGACAACCTTACTAATCTTGTTAGGAAGGCCTTCACAGGCTTTTTCAATGGATCGGTTAATGTGATCAGCATTGAATCGTTCCGTTGTACCATCTCGATGTGTGACCAGAATATTCATATGACTCAGCTAAATTTATAAAAGTTTTTTTAACTCCTTTTCAAAATCCTCAACATCCACAAACCTTCGAAACACAGATGCAAATCGGATATAAGCAATCTTGTTTATTTTCTTCAAATGATTGGCTACAAGCTCTCCAATCAGCGAGCTTTGCACCTCTGTCGAGTCGAGCTGTTTGAGCTCATTTTCAATATCGCGAACAATGGTTTCCACTTGCTCGTGTGTGACGTTTGTTTTTTCTGTTGGCTGAATGATCCCTCGCAAAAGCTTGTCGCTATCAAATTTTTCTCTCCGTCCATCTTTTTTAATAACGATAAGCGGTATGTGTTCAACGCGCTCATATGTTGTAAAGCGTTTTTTACACACTCCACATTCTCGACGCCTACGAATAGTCGCTCCGTCTTCGGAGGCGCGCGTCTCCACGACGTCCGTGTTGTCGTTGTTACAAAAAATACAATACATGTTGTGTAGTCATAACTCTAACAGCACTATTAGGGCGTTTCAATGCTATCTTTTTGTATCAGAGAGTATCATTTTGTCTACATTGAGCTCAGACATCATCATGCTCTCGATGGGCTATATGTGGTATCCGAAAAAAAGTGAACACTATATATGTTCTGGATTGCCAGAGAGGCATGAATTTTATTCGCTTCTGGCATCAAATCCATGTGAGTGTTTCTGTATACTAGTTACAATGGAACCCGACCAACTCAAAGAATCTCTCAAATCGACCACTAGAAGCCCCTCAGTGGCTTCTTCAAATCCTCAAGAGGTGTTTACGTGGAATGCTCCAATTCGTGCATATAAACGCAAATCAGCTGGCATGCTGAGGTTTTACATAGCATTGGCCCTACTTCTTTCTGTTCTCATGGCTCTCTTTCGAGAATTTGTGCTTATATTTCCTATCTGGGCTGTCATGTTTCTCGTTTATGTCCTTACTATTACTCAACCTCACGAAACACAACATCACCTGACGAAATACGGCTTAATCGCAAACGGTCAACCCATGACTTGGGATGAGTTATATGCTTTTTATTTCCAGAAAAGATTTGACTATTTCATGCTCGTTCTACTCCCAAAATCCCCTTTCGCACTGCCTGTCTACATGGTTGTTGATACACAAAAAACAAAGGATTATCTCATGAACCACATGATTGATCACATAATCTACATTGAAAACCCACCGAAAACAGTGTCAGATACTCTTGCAGAGTGGCTCGGCTCACTTATGCCTGTTGAAGAAGAGACTCAAGATGAGATTTCAAAACATGAGGAGCGATCTCCAAAGCCCCAAACTTCCTAGCCCATATCAACACTCCTTCATCTGCTGTTATGACTGATGCGTGAAGCTCGAGCGCCAAAATGATGATATCAAGATCTGCAACACTATCAAGAAATTTAAACCGCGTTGCGTTTCGATACCTGTCACGAAGCGTTGTGATGTGTTTACCCATTGTTTTTTGAAAGGTTACTTTATCATCCTGAACCGATGAAGGAATGGTTTTAACTGCTGTGATAAGCTCTTCCTCCGCAATGGTAAGGCCCCTATATGATCTCTGTCGGATTTCATCTATGAGGTCATAGAATGCTGATCCTGGGAACGAAACCTTGTCTATTTGAGGAGACTTGATCATGACAACAGTCATTAAATCAACAATATCTTTGTCTGTTAGAGGAATAAACGTTTCGATTTCATCCACGATGCGTGGAGGCATGTAAAATTCAGCTACTTTTGCTTTTTGTAGAGCCCCAGCAAGAGACGTAAATGCACGAATGCATTCTCGAGGAGTGTCTCCGAATCCTGCTTGAGTCTGTGTATTAAAAAAGAAGTTGGTGTCGAGAACAAAGGTTTTCATACAAGTAGTATATCAGAAAATAGCTTCAGAAAGCCCTAGAAAATATATAACAACACCATGATAATGGCTCCCCATAAAAGCATTGTTGTCACAAGTGGTTTGTCGCGAAGAATTGTATACTCCGGGGCTTCTCCCTGCTCTCTTTCATAGAGGAGTTGACCGTA
The DNA here is from genome assembly GCA_964585435.1 of uncultured Gammaproteobacteria bacterium. Lineage (GTDB taxonomy): Bacteria > Patescibacteriota > Microgenomatia > UBA1406 > HO2-37-13b > 2-02-FULL-43-11-A. The sequence continues at coordinate 7,411 of CAZPDN010000002.1, read as the reverse complement.
TCTCGCAATTCCATATACCACAAGCGGAATAGTAATCATAAGCCATTTTCGAGCTTCAAATGAAGGGAAATATTGTGTCAAGTTTTGAAAGATTTTATGTGTTTTTAGAGGAGGTGTTTCGAGGAATGTGTAGAGAGAATACGAGGTAATGGTCATTGTTGCAAATGTGCTTGTAAGAAAGAGGAGGAGCGTTTCTTTGTAGTTTGCAAGAGACGCGCGTGTTTTTGTACCTTGATTTACAAGCTCAGCATGCCTTTTTACAGACGCAATGAAAAGCGAGCTAAAAAAGATCGTCAACAGGAGCCATATCTGAATATGGTAGCCTGAGGCTATTGAGCCTGCAAATGCACGAATCATAAACGAAAAGGAGATAACAAAAATGTCCACAACGGGTTTACGCTTGAAATACAAAGAATATGCTACATGTAGAGCAAGAAATGCAGCCGAGATAAGCAAAAATGGGACGGAAATAAAGAGGGCACCAATTAACGCAACAATCGAAAGAATGAAAACGGCAAAAGTCGCATTGGGAAGGGATAATTCACCAGACGCAATGGGTCGTTTTTTCTTGAAAGGATGAAGCTTATAGAGAGGATAATCGATAATATCATTCAAAATATACGACGTAGATGAAAGGATGCAGAAGATGACAAAAGCGAAAAGAGTTACCTGAACAAGATCAGTATTAAGCAGGTCACCTGAAATCAAAATGCCCGTAAAAAGAATAGTGTTTTTGATCCACTGAGCGGGACGCCCAGCTCGTACAATTGCGCGTAAAGTTTTAGTCACACTTAAAATGGCAATGACAGACTCACGTTATCGTGAATTGGTCTGTACTGCATATATTGCTCCCATTTTACATGAATGACGCGTTTTTCGCCACTTGAGAACGGATCAGGATAGAAAATTTTTCCCTCTTGAACACCAAAATTAAACAGTTGTTTTGTTAAGCGCACATCATCCAAACAATACTTTTTAAGCTCATCCATTTTTCCCTCTCGAAAGAGCTGAATAGCCTTGAGACCATGGCCACTTTTCCCTTCTCCAAGAGTAGCTTGCACGAGATCGTCTAATCGGATGCGACGGCCAATGATATTTTTCACATCAACAAGAATATCAAACATGGCAAATTGCATGATGTCACCCGGATAATATGGTTGCAACACAGGCATATCAAAGTGGATGTGATTAAAGCCAATAACAATAGAGGCTTGCTCAATCAATGTGATGAGGTCTTGTAGCTGATGTTCTTCATAGGTTAGATATGTGTCCGTAGCATAGTCATATGCACCCGCAACAGAAATGCGAAGATCCTTAGGGTCTGGGGCTTCACGAAAGGTCTTTTGTGTTTCGAAATCAATTACAACAGGGTGTCGCATGTTCCTAGTTTACCTGTTTTTCTGAAAGAAAATCTTTGAAGATTTCAAACTTCACTCTCTTGGATGGATATGGGGAATCAAAGGTGGTTTCAATCATATGGTCAAGGGTATGATTGAGCTGGACTTCCATAGAGTGGAAATATGCCAACACAGCATCTTGATCCACTTCATCAAGTTCGTCGATTTCTTCGCTGATAATACTGTCAGCTTTAATAAGTTTCCAGATGGCATGAATTACCTCATGTTTTGGAGCCTGGAGATGAGTAGTGCCTCCCAGATGCGTCTTTACTTTAAATCCCAACATGTGCATGTCATACAACACTGCGTCGGGAGAGAGGGTTGAGTTCTCGATTTCTTGGTTAATGTAGCGTATAATATCTAAAGCAGTTTTTTTCATATTGAAGCTGCTCAATCATACAATGCTCGCAGAAAAGATTCAACAAGACCTCGTAGAAAGCCTCAAAGCAAAGGATGCGCCTCGTGTCGAAACTCTTCGGTTGCTGAGAGCAGAGATTCAAAATGCTCAGATTGACTCAAAAGAAGAACTCACAGACGCTCAAATTCAGACAGTATTGTCAAAATATGCAAAGAAACTTGCAGATTCTCGAGGTATGTTTGAAAAAGGTGGTAGAACCGATTTGGTGGAACATGTTCGCGCTCAGGAAATAATCGTAGGAGCATATCTCCCAGCTGAACTCACAGATGTAGAATTATCATCAGCAATTGACGAGCTCATAACAGAACACAAAGACGTCTTTGCTTCAAATCGAAATGCTTTTATTGGTATTGCTATGAAATCTCTCACAACACGGGCTTCTGGGGCTCGCATCATGAAAGAGATTCAGTCTCGATAATTCTTTTTAAAAAACTCCTCCTGTGCTCCTCTATGGGTCCATGCATCCGAATTGCCTGTATATGTGTAGATGTGCCATATCCCTTATGTTTCTCAAGCCCGTAGACTGGATAGCGCCGAGATAGTGTTGTCATGTATTCGTCTCGTTGATACTTTGCCAATATTGAGGCTAGGGCAACACACCAAGACAATGTATCAGCATGAGGAAAAAATTCATGAGGTTGATTCACATTCAGTCGAACATGGTCTGACACAACAAGCACCGTGGCATGCGCAGGAAGAGTTGCAAGACATGTGTCTACCACTTTTTGCATGACCGTCCTATTTGCCCATGAAATTCCATGCGCATCAATATCCTGTGCGCTCACAAGGCTAAAATGTGAAACAATCTGTTGCGCCTGTGCCCACTCAAAAGCTTTTTTTCGTTGGCGAGGAGATAACTTTTTTGAATCGCGAATGAGAATGTTGCTGTGCGCCCAGTTGGTAAAGGCGTCGCGCTTCACAACAACCGCCACGGCACAGATTGGGCCGGCAACACAACCCCTCCCCACTTCGTCTACACCAATAACATACTCATAGTCGTTAAACCATTGAGTCTCTTTAAACACATGGCTGGCGTTGCTGGGTCTTGTATTCACAATCCAAGTATACTTGTCAGGATATACACCCTCTGCTAGAATGTGCAGGGATAGAAAGTCACTACAATCCAAACCATGAAGACATACTTTATACACACGTTCGGATGCCAACAAAATGTTGCTGATTCAGAGCGCATTGAGGCACGTCTTCAAGCACGGGGCATGACTCCGGCAAAAACAATGAAAAGTGCTGATTATGTTGTTATCAACACGTGTATGGTGCGTGAGAAGGCTGAAAACAGGGTGTATGGTCTCGTTCATAATTTAGGCTTGTATAAAGAAGCTCAAGTCAAGGCTGGTAAAGAACCAATGAAGATTGTTGTAACAGGCTGTATGATTGGCATTGCGTTTCGAGATGCAAGTGGAATTTTTCTGCAGAAGATTAAAAAAGCAATGCCCTCCGCTGATGAATTTATGCCAATTGAGGAAGTGGGGTTTGATTTTGCACCAATTCGAACAAGTACAACCTCAGCTTGGGTGCCAATTTCGAACGGATGTAACAATTTTTGCACGTTTTGTATTGTGCCTTTTACTCGAGGAAGAGAAATTTCTAGACCATACGAGGCTATTATTCAAGAATGCGCGACTCTCCGGGACGCTGGTTATACAGAAATCACCCTTTTGGGACAGAATGTAAACTCGTATGGGGCAGATTTGGTGCTTGGTGCTGAAAACATTCATGTTATGCGCGACTTGCCTGAAATGAATTATGTTGAAGGGAAGGAAAAGACATCAACACCACACAATAAAACATACTCGGTTCATGGCAAGGAACTCCAGCCAATCTATGTAAAACACCTTGGGAAAAATCGTATCCCTACACTCTTCCCCTATCTGCTTGAAGAGATAGCTAGAATGGGATTTGAGCGTATTGATTTCGTCTCTTCAAACCCGTGGGATTTTTCAGATGAACTCATTGATGTGCTTTCTCGTAATCCAAACATTACTCGCGTTATTCACCTCCCTCTTCAACATGGTGATGATCGTGTGCTCAAGCGAATGAATAGATGGTACACGGCGAATGAATATCTTAATCTTGTGTCAAAGATTCGTGAAAAAGTGCCTGATGTCCAATTTACAACAGACATAATTGTGGGCTTTTGCGGGGAAACAGACGAAGAGTTTCAGTCCCTCGTGGATGTCTGTAACCAGGTGAAATTTTACAAAGCATATATAGCTATGTATTCCCCACGCCCCATGACTGCAGCGACAAAAGTTCTTGCTGATGATGTACCCCATACACTCAAGAAGAAAAGATGGAAAACACTTGAAACACTCATCAACAAGCCCCATGTGGAATCTTTTCATACACATCAGTATCACATGCACAAAAAGTCAGATTATGTGGATCAGAAATAATTCCCGCATTATTCCCTCATAATTACCGAATTACTTGTTGGGAAAGTCCTTTTTTATCATATCGGCAACCTTCATGCCCAAAAGTACCGCATAGTTAGTTCCTCTGTCATACGGATATGTCATATCTAGATTGGCAATATAAAACCCCGGAGAAGACGTTCTGTAAGTGGGTTTATTTTTCAAAAAAGAACGAGTATAGAGTGGTTGGGAATAGGGTCCCACAAAACTAAAGCTTCGCTCAACCAGTGCTTCCTGTCTTTCGATGGCATTGAGCTGGGGAACGAGCTCGTCTACTAATTCCTGCGTGGGTTTCTTAAAAATGGGTGCATCGGGGCTATCATACCAGCCAATATACGTTATGTGCTTGTTGTTGTAGTGACTCGGCTCTACGAACTGCGTATGCTGTGCAACAACCATGGCAGGAAAAGAAGGTGTACAGATGTTAAGCCAATAATCTCGTGTCAAAAACGGCTTGTCTGTTTCAAGGATAACAACACGCGCGTGTAGATGTGAAAGTTTGGATAGAGATCGTATTTCTTTTTGATTGAGAACTTTCTGTGCCGATTGAACGATGACATGAGAGGGTGTTGTGGCAACTACACAGTCAAACTGATCCCCGTCAATGCTATACCTCGACCCTTCCTTGACAATGGACGTAATAGTGTACTGCTTCCGAATCTCAACCCCTGCGTCAACACACGCCTTCTCAATATGATCAACGAAAGCCTGAAATCCGCCTGTCATATACCCAAGAGATGGTGTTCTTTTATGTATCCGAGCCCACAGAAATGAAGCACATATATTTCCCGCATTTTTCCCGAACTTTTTCCGAAAAAGCTGTTCGAAAAAGATATTCCACATACTCTTCCCCATAAAAGTCTGCACGAATCGCTTTGCTGATATCTTTTCCATATACGGAATGAGAGGGAAAAACTTAAGTATTCCCAGAAAGAATGCTCCTCGAATCTTGTCTGGTATACCGAGCAAGGGGAATCGCAAAAAGTCTTGCGGTGAATCTACGGGAAATATGCGGTAATTATCAGGTGTCCCATAGAGAGAAGAGGTTTTTGGACGACGAAAATAAATCCCTTTAAATCCAATCTCCTGAGCAAACTGAATAATCTCAGAATCATTTGAAAATATGTGGTGATATGCATATTCCAAAGGCCATTCCCATTCATCTGTTTTAAAACCCCGTGCAAGACCTCCGAGAGTGGGGGATTTTTCAAAAAGTGTCACTACATAGCCAGCTTTGCTCAATCTATATGCAGTAGTCAATCCTGTCATTCCACCTCCAAGCACAGCTATTTTCATTGTTGTATTATACTCAATCACCTTACGAAGATTGGGTATAATGATCAGACATGAGACGAGCACTATATTTCAGCATCTGTGTAGTAGTCCTTTGTGCTGTAGTTTTTCAGACCATTCCCCAGCGTGCTTTTGCAACAGTGTGTAGTGGGACAGAAGATTGCCAAAACAAAATTAAGGAATATGAAGGCAAGTTACATCAAGCACGAGACCAAAAAAACACCCTCTCTTCTCAAATTAACCTCATTAATACTCGGGTTGATTTGGCAAAGGCACGTTTGGAGAAAACAGAAACAGAGGTTGAAACAACCCGAACAGAAGTAGAAGACCTCACTTCTAAAATAGAAAGACTCAATGTTGCTCTTGATAGAGTTTCGAGCGTTCTTCTTGAAAAGATTGTTGAGGGATATAAAAACAGACATATTGGTTTCCTTGACTTATTCTTTTCACCAAAAGCAACCACTCTTGAAAATCAGTTGAAATATATCCGAACAGCTCAGGAAAATGACCGTATTCTTGCTATAAAAACGGAGCAGATAAAAATCAACTTCTCGGAACAAAAGGATATGCGCGAACGCAAGATAACGGAGTTGGAAAGCCTTGAAAAACAGCTTGTCGCGCAGAGAATCGACCTTAATAATCAAGCTGAGCAAAAATCAGCACTCCTTGACCAAACAAAAAATGATGAAAAGAAGTTTCAACAGCTTCTTAATCAAGCACTTTCAGAGTTTCAAGCAATTAACCAAGCGGTGCAGAGTGGACAAAAGGTTGGGCCAATAAAAAAAGGTGACGCCATAGCTCTTATTGGAAACTCTGGATACCCCAACTGTTCAACAGGTAAACATCTACATTTTGAAGTGCGCAAAGATGGAACATGGGTCAATCCGGGAGACTATCTTGGTAAAGATTGGCAGTGGCCCATTTCTGAACCTATCACTATTACACAAGGATTTGGAGTAACGCCATATTCATGGAGATATGCATATAGCGGGGGTATTCATACTGGTTACGATATGGTAAGCGGAGGAAGTGATGTCATTCGGGCAGTTGCTGATGGGACGCTCTATTCTTCAAACCAAAGCTGTAGTGGATCTATCATCAACATTCGCTACATTGACCATGGAGGGGGACTCATGAGCTTTTACCTTCACGTTCAATAATAGTGTGGACCGGAGGGGACTTGAACCCCTGACCTCTTCACTGCCAGCGAAGCGCTCTAGCCGACTGAGCTACCGGCCCATACTTGGAGGTAATTATACTACACGTCGATGAATAAGCGGATTAAGACGGGTCAAGACTTCATAGGGAATTGTGTTACAGTGGTCTGCAACTTCATACACAGTTATTTCATCTCCTCCTTGTTCACCTAATAACACAACTTCATCCTCAACATGTACCTCTTCAAGGTGAGTAACATCCACAATAAACATGTTCATTGCAATTCTTCCACACACACAACAACGCTTTCCACCAATCAGTACTTCACCTTTGTTCGATAAAGACCTATCATACCCATCGCTATATCCTTGCGGAACAACGGCAACCTTCATATCATGATGAGCAGTAAATGTTCTTCCATAACCAATCGTTTGTCCTTTTGTGACAGTTTTAATCTGTGCAATATATGTTTTCCACGAAACAACTGGTTGTAATTGCACAGTGTCTTTATATGAGGCCTGTAACTTCTGAGAAGGCCACACCCCATGCATGCCGATCCCAATGCGAACATGTGTGCATGAATCAATATGTACAAGAGATCCAGCTGTTGCAGATATATGTGTCTCTAGATCGGTAAACCCCTCTTTTTGCAGTATCTGCAAGGCTTCGTGAAAGTACTGTAGTTGCGTCATTGAGTAGTCGAGGGAAGAGTC
>CAZPDN010000001.1:0-15481 GCA_964585435.1 uncultured Gammaproteobacteria bacterium | reverse complement strand
TTCTTAACCTGCGCGCCTGTAAGGCCTGTTGATTTGAAGCTTAAAATAAAGTCGAGAATTTGTTGTTGTTGCAATGACGCTGGGTCTGAAGCATTTACTTGTTGGGCGCGCAATGCTTTCAGCTGTGCCTCTTCTGAGGCCGAGACCTTTTCACGAAACTCCAGTTGTGCTGTTGTACCAATCCGTTCGATGGCTTCTTGTGAATTGTCCAGACCTGGGAGCTCGACAGATATGCGATACGAATCGCCAGATCGCAGTGATGTAACCGCAGGTTCAGCTACACCAAAAAAATTCACCCTTCTTTCAATAATATCTCGCGCAGATATCAAAGCATCATCTCGATCTTTGGCGGGGATCTTTGAAACATCTGCTTCATAGAGGAGACTCGTCCCTCCTTGCAAATCAAGCCCCAACTTTGTTTCGAAATCTTTCGATATCTGTTTGCCAAAAAATTCTCCGTCAATAACAGGTCTGCGTGTAACTCGATCAACACTGATGGGTCCTAGGCTCATCTTAATAGGTACGTCCGCAGGAATATGAATCCACACAACAACCAACAAAAAAATGTAGAGGAGAATGTTGGATAGTCGAAATGATTTTTTTAGTGAAAATGGACTCATGTATAGAATGATTTCGAGCTATGCCATGAGTGCCGTTTCTTGACCGACAAGCATAACTTTTGGTTCTTTTAAAAATGTCCAGATAAAAGGGTCGTTCTGTTTCTTGCGAAACTCAAATTCCTTTTTTGTCATGACCGTGTAGTTTATCTCAAAGGGGAAATCTTTTGCAAGCACATCAAGGACTTTCTGGACCTCCTGCGCAACAATCGTTCCCACAAATAACAAATATACTTCGCTTTGTTTTATCTCGACTCGCTTAATGAGTTTCAGCGTCAGAGCGCAATAAACCACCTGCCCAAATCGAGCCTTGTTCTTTAGAAGAGCGCGCCCTAAAGCAGATTCCTTTGTAAATATACGGAGAAATTCATCAAAAAATTCGTACGACTGGTTAAGAGTGTAGATTGATTTGTTAAGTCTTTTTTCCTTTTTCAAAACATGTGCTTCCTCAAGAATGTCCAGCTCTCTTTTGACTGCGTTAATCTCCTGCCCAACTTCACGACACACACGACGAAGATGGTACGACTCGCCCATGTTGTGGAAAAAAAGCGCAAGGATTTCTCGCCTCGCTTTGGATGGTATGATTGCTTGCAACATGAATATTAATATGAAACCTCATTTCCAATTGGGACACCAGAAATCCACACTTGTCCTCGAACCATTGGGATTTCTTCACCCGATGTGTCATAAAATCGAACCTGATCTGTATGCTCAGGCTTTCTCCATGTTGCTTTGATCACATCGCCATTTTGGAATACAAGCGCATCACCTTTCCCTGTCGTGCCATACAACATGTGTCCACCTGAATACCCATCATTTGCCTTAGATTCCTTCACGAACATGACGATGACATTTTTAGAGGAGATGGGCTTGTTTGTATTTTTGTCAATGTGAGGTCCACCTTTTTGATGCGATCGATCATATGAATTTGTTGTGGCCTTGTATGTCCACGTCACAGAGTGGGTTGTGTAGCCTTCCCAAAAGTCATACGAAATACTCGTCGCAGATTTCGAACCAGGCTTTTCATCTGCAAAGATCCATGGTTTAAATGTTGAATCCCACTCAACTCCATCCTCATCAACATCGCTCAGCTTTCGCTTATCAAGTGCGTACTTCCACAGTTTATCCGTCGAGGAATACATGGTGTGCTCTGTTGCAACACCTTCATTACGTGCATAATCTCTATAATATGTAGGGAATGGAATTGAGAATTGATTCATGTCGTTGTAGTTTCCCCAACCCAAATCTGAAATCTCACCAAGCGCATCGGCAGGCCCAGGCGTGTTGGCTCCACCAACGTGGGCATACAATGGATACTCACCGTATCCCCGAAGCATAGAGATGAAATAGACGCGTGCCGAGCGAACTGGACCCACAAATCGAGCATTTTGACAATAAAACACACCTAAAAATCGAGTGATCCCACCCTCTGCCACGAATTCATACACCACATCTGCAGATGACAAACCCGATTGTGGACGTGCATCTGTGTGATTTTCGATCATAACTCCCAATGGTCTGTGTTTTGACCAATTGGCACGATGATTTTTCGTGAGCATCTCTCCATTTAAGGGACACTCTTCTGTTTTAGGGCCTGTAAAATCTCCTTTTTCATCAACCTGTGCAGGGTCTATGTCTACGTCTGCGTGGTTAGATTTTGACAGCGAAGAAGCTGTCATGCGTGGAGAAAAATACGCATAGGAAAAATAAGCGCTAATAGCATACATAAGTGCGGCGGATACGATGACAAAATTTTTATTCATAGAACCTATACTAAAAAATTGTAGACATTTTTACAACACCAAGGAATCTCACTGGGCATTTTTTATCGCCTCTTTTTCTTCTTGAGACAATTCATATTCCGTGGAGGTGCCATTCGTGACTCGCTTTACATACATGCGCATGCCTTCTCGAGTATACATACATGTTTGCACAATGCCATTATTTTTATTATCCAGCAACGCAATAACAAAGCTCTGATCCCCTCCAACGCGATCTTGGAACGGATTAAATCGCACATACCCATATTTTTGAAAGTATCCATGCCGAGCATCATCGAGCTCTTGGATGGCTCCACCCAATGATTCTATGTGTGAATGATGCTGATCAGCGGTAGACATGAGAGCGTCGAGTATCTTATCAATGGACTTCTCACCGGTGCGACTGGACAGCCCGCGATAGTGCCTCACCATCTTTACCACATAAACAGTAAGCGCTAACACCCACACAAAAAGAACACCCATGATTATGTATACAACCATATCCGTATTGTACTCACGACAACATCATGTTATCAACTCGACTTTCCTCTCATAACAATTAGTGCTATACTCACAAAACATATGGCACGCAAAACGAGAAAAGAAAAAGTCGCATCTTCCAATCGCCTCAAATCATCCCTCAAAACAGAGCTGGCAAAGCCAATTGCTACGACGTCACCCTCATATACCCCTACTCAAACAGAGCAAGACATGCTTCGACACACGAAAAAAGACACGCTCAAGACACTCGTGCTCATGACTCTACTTGTTATCTTACAACTTGTCGTCTATGCACGCATAGATGCTCTGCGTGCCCTCTTGCACCAATAGGACCACTTCCACTCGAGCACGCCAGTAGCTATACTAATGCGTATGACACGACTCGTCGAGAAAGATGTGCGAAAAGAGAAGGCTCTTATCATAAGCGGTGAATCAACCCACTTCCAAAAGCTCCTTATTGACCATCTGTCTCATGTATCTATCGATGTAACAGTTACACAACACATCCCTTTCAGCCTTTCTGGTTTCTCGTATGTGTTTGTCATTGGTTCGCACATACGACCTTCTGATGTTGTTTCACTTGCATCTGGCACAGCCAAGGTGCTTGTGTGTACCCAAGATAACGCATACTTTACGAAAGTTGGGGCTCTGCTGGATGCGCCAGAAATTCATGCAAAGATTGCCTTCGTGTCCCTCTCGCCTAGCAACGAGTCAGATGTAGAAAAAGTTTTGTGGTTTTTACTGTCATCATCAACAGAAAAATCTCTACGACTTGCATCTCTCTTGCACTCCCAACCCTCTCAACATCTCAAAAAGCGCTGGAGGCCGACGCTTACCCGAACGAGAATCGTTGCATTCTGGATACTCGTGTTTCTTGGTATTCACACCCTCTTCATACTTCCCATGTCATACTCGTTTTTTGAGGTGTATCGCGCAGGAACATACATTCAAGACCAGAATCTTGTCCAAGCAAGCGGACCCCTGAAAAGAGCTCGAGTAGGGCTTAGCATGACCCTTGCGACATACGCTTTGGCTAGACCTGGACTTCAATTTACCTTTCTATCCTTTATTCCAGAGAATGCCATAGCCATTCTTGATAATGCCGTGCAATTTCTTGAGGCATCAGACAGAACATCCCGCAACATTCGCATCATAGGTGACACTCTCACACACAAAGACGCCTCAGCTACACAAAAGCAAAAAACGCGCGTAGCACTCAGCCAACTTGAAAGCGATGTGGCAACGCTGGAGAAAAGCTCCCAATTCATTGCAGACACGCTCACGTATGATGTGGGTCCCATTCCTGATATTCGCGAAGATTTTCAAACAGTCTCAACGTATCTTCAGGCAGGAAGTCGGCTCGCCCAACACCTCGACGTCATTTTGGCTGATGGAACATCGAGAAAGTATGTTGTGTATTTTTACAACAATATGGAAATCCGCCCTGGAGGGGGATTTATCGGATCATTCGCTATCGTCACATTTACAGACCTAACCCTTGCGACATTTGAGGTATACGACGTATATGACGCCGATGGACAGCTGAAAGTACACGTGCGACCCCCTGCCCCCATACGAGACCACCTCAATCAACCACACTGGTTCTTGAGAGATTCAAACTTTTCGCCCGATTTTGAAATTAATAGGCAAACAGCTGAATTTTTTCTCTCAAAAGAACTCAACTTGGGCAATTTCGACGGCGCAATAGGCATGACAACCACATCTCTCACCTACCTGCTCGAGGCTTTTGGCACGCTCCATATCGATGATTTTGATGAGACAATTACACCGGATAATTTTTACCTTAAAGCCCAAACCTATACAGAATCCGATTTCTTTCCTGGCTCAAAACAGAAAAAAAGCTTTCTCTCAACCGTAGGCCAAACACTCCTTCTGAATATGAATAGTGCGGATCCTGCACGCTTTGGTCTTGCTCTGAAGCGATCCCTCGATGAGAAACACATGGTCTTTATCACCAAAGACAGCGATGTTCAAAGAGACATTGACCAGCTAGGGTGGAGCGGGAAGGTTTTAAACCCACAATGTCCCCCAGGCAAGACGCGTTGCATTATCAATCACGTCCTCCCGCTTGATGCAAACATTGGTGTAAACAAAGCAAATTACTTCGTCAAGAAGCTGATGAAGCTCACAACCACCATTCAAGAAAACGGCCTCATTGAGAACACGCTGAGCCTGTCGTATACAAACACGTCCTTCCCAGGGGTTTTTCCGGGTGGGGAATACAAAAACTATCTGCAAGTGTACATTCCTTTCGATGCGGAGCTTACTTCTGTTGAAATTAACGGCATAGAACAAAATGCGTTAGATATCTCAACGTCGGGACTTTTCAAGATTGTGGGGCTTCGTGTGGACACTCCACCACAGGAAAGCATGCTCGTTGCTGTGTCATATAATCTGAAAGAGCCTGTCAAAAAGGGCCAAAACACGTATCAGCTCGTCATGCAAAAGCAAATTGGCGCCTTTAACACTGATTTTTCATTTGAAATTCATCTTCCTCCGTCTGCAAAAGTGACGGATAAAAACTTTAAGAGCGTTGCAAAAAACAATTCTGTGTTTTACAATAGCAGTCTGTCAACAAATAAAATCTTTATTATTGCATTTGTTAAGGAATAGATATGTCATCAACACACAAAAAAGGCGAGAAAATTACATTAGAAGCTACCAAGCGTGACGTTTTTGGAAAAAAACTTGCATCCTTGAGAAAAGAAGGCAAGCTTCCAGCAAACATATTCGGTCACAAATTCACTTCTACCGCAATCACTGTTGACGCAGTTGCTTTTTTAAACGCTTTCCGCCACGCTGGGGAAACACAAGTCATCTATGTCCAGCTAGAAAAGGATGTTGTTCCAGTTCTCGTTGCTGATATGCACCTTGATCCACGAACAGAAGCAATTATCCATGCCGACCTCCGACGAGTAAACTTGCGAGAAAAGACAGAGGCTCAGGTTCCTGTTGTTCTTGTTGGTGAACCAATCGCTGTTGCTCAAAAAGTTGGAGATCTCCTCACACTCCTTGATGAGGTGACCATTGAAGCTCTTCCTGCAGACATGCCTTCTGAAATCGAAGTTGATGTTTCAGGCTTGGCCGAAGTTGATGATGCTATCAAAATTGCAGACCTCAAACTTCCAGCTGGCTGTGCAATCCACGAAGATCCTGAAGAACTCGTTGCAAAGATTGCTGAACACAAAGAAGAAGATCTCACGCCTGCAAGCAGTGAAGAGCAACCAGTCTCTACAGATGCTCCCGCTGATGTTGAGCCAACAGAAGCAACTGAGTAATTCTCTTTGAAGACTCACTCTCCATATGCTATGCTAAATGCATGAGACAGCTTCGAGTAGGCATAAACGGCTTCGGCAGAATCGGACGCGCTGTTACGCGCATTGCATCTGCAAAGGGACACATGAGCATTGTTGCTCTCAACACATCTTCCACCACTCCCGAACAACTTGCCTACACACTTCAATACGACTCCGTGTATAGAACATTTGGCAAGAAAGTTGAGGCACAAGCAGATGGCATCAGCATAGATTCAAAGAAAATCAAGGCGTACAGCTTTCGCGATCCCAAAGAGATTCCTTGGAGCGACCATAACATAGATGTTGTTATTGACTGCACGGGTGTTTTTAAAGACCGCGAATCACTCTCATCACATCTGAGAGGATCTGTTCAAAAAGTTATCATGTGCCAACCTTCAAAAGACCCGTCGGTTCCTCATATTGTGCTTGGGGTCAACGATGACACGTTTGATTTCAAAGGTGTGGATATCATGTCAAACGCCTCATGTACCACTAATTGCGCTGCACCCATGGCACACATTCTCAACACAGAATTTGGCATTGAATCAGGATTTCTTACAACAGTCCATGCATACACAAGCTCTCAAAGCCTCGTCGACAACAAAGCTGATAAACCCACCAGGGGGCGCTCAGCTGCGCTTTCCATCATTCCAACAACCACCGGAGCATCCGATGCTGTGTGCATGGTTGCGGGAATCGAATCCGAACAGCTAGGAGCAAGCGCGGTTCGTGTTCCCACGCCCGTTGGGTCGCTTACGGACATGGTTTGCCTTCTTAAAAGGAAAACTACAACAGAAGAACTGAACGACATGTTTCGCTCATACGCCCGAGGAGAGAAGGGATCCTTGAAAGGAATCCTGGACGTATGTGACGTGCCACTTGTCTCGTCTGATTACATAGGAAGTCCATTTTCCTGCACCTTTGACACCAACTACACAACCGTTGTGAATGGCAATCATGTCAAAATCTTCGGCTGGTACGACAATGAATGGGGCTATTCAAATCGCATCGTCGATCTTGTTGAGAGGCTCGCGGAGGTTTTGTAACTACTCGTCAATTGTGTAGAGTTTATTTCCTGACAACACAAACAAACCTTCTTCTGTAGCAAAGATATCATCTGCTCCTTTTGCTATGCGTGCGGACAATTGTTTTTCAAAGTCGCCGGATTTGGACACAACAAATAAAAGTCCTGAATCTGCGTCAAGAAGGTAGACTTTTTCAACATCTTTGCTCGTGTACACATCTTCAAATGTGACATCGGGCATGTCCGGAATCGAAACAGAAAATGTTTCTCGCGATCCAGATGTAAACTTGAGAACAGACTCTCCAGCTGCAACGTATATGGATGAGTCAACTGCAGAAGCTGTTGCAGAGCCCAGATCAACCTCTAGACCCTCAGCCAAATATAGTTTTTTTTCTGAGTAACCCACCTCAGCTACGAGGTATTTATAGATGGCATTTTGTGTTGAATCGACAAGATAGATGTTGCCGTTATACATGAGAAAGTCTGTAATTGCTCCCCATTCTGTATCACTTGGAATAACGTTCCGGTCTTTTTTTGCGGACTCAAAGGAATAGATGCCATCTTTTTTTGTGAAAAAATAAGGAACCCCCTGATGTAATGCCACAAACTTTGCAGATTTCACGCGTGGCGACTGGTAGGTGTCAACAGATTTGGTTTCAATATCCAACACATAAATCTTGCCATTGTCCGTGTCAAGAAGTGCTGTTTCTGTGCCAGAAACATATGCCTTAACAGCCTTTGCAGATCCATCTATGAGAGTCATGTCATACAATTCTTCATACGAAGCTTTTTCAGATTTGCGGATGGCTCGCTCAGCACTATCGATAACTTCACGCATCTGCGTCAAAGCCTGAGTGTTTTCCAGACCAACTTCTTTTTCCTGTTGTGAAAGAGTCGAGAGTGTAGACTTGGCGTCTTCTATCAATCCTAGGGCCTTTTGATCATTAACTCCTGAAAGCTGAACGGCTTTCTTCATAGATTCTGTAATGTTTTTTTGTTGAGTCGTAACATCTTGCGTGAAAGCTTCCTTTGCGCGCCGAGAATTTCCTGACACAACACTCCATGCAAGAATACCCACAAGCACAATAACTATGCCCACCGTCACCCGTTTTCCAAGTGTTGTGCCTGATTTTAGCCTATTGACGAATACTGCAAAGCGCGAGGGGGTTGATTCAACATGCGATTCCCGCTGGTGCAATGAGGCTTGTGGCTGTGGAGCTGACTGTGTGGGAGGGGCAGATTGAGGAGTGGGTTGCAAAGCAACAGAAGGCTCGTGTTTTTGTTCTGATTCAGGCCTGTTATCTCTTTGGGTAATGAAAGGTCGTTCGGATTCATCAAGCTCTATAATCTCTTCATCATCAACAGTCTCCTGAACAAAACTCGCAGATGACTTCATACACAATGCAATCATGCCTGTGTTTTGCTTTCCTTTGAGATCTGGTGTTATTGAGTCGATAAACTCCTGAGGATCAAGTTTAACAAGAAGCGAGGAGATCATGTCCATGTCTACGCTCTGCGACAGCGATGAGTTTGTGAGAAGGAATCCATCTCGAGATTGGATGTATCCCGAAGCAGTTTGGGACCCTTGGAGAAGCCTCTGCGCAACTCCATTTCGAGAAACATACAGCTCTCCATGCCCTCTTGTGAGAAGATAGCTCACACTATCATATACATACACACATGCCAAACCCGTAATATCAAGCCCTGAGGTTGAGATATTGTTCTGCACTAACTCAACAAATGCATCGAGGTTATTTGGCTGCTCCGTCTCTATCTTCGATCTGAGAGCTTCAAGAAAGGCTCCAAGGGTCTGCTGTTGTTCTTTACTCTGAGAAAATGTCTCTCCAACAATATACACTGTATCTCCAGCCGTAAAGCCCACATGCGTTGTTTCGGACTCATCGCCAATAAAAATGTTGTAGTCCCAACGTATCATACGTATATCCTACTACAATACCAAGAAAGCTGCTAGGAGGACAAAAAGAGCAAGGCCAAACTGCACATAGGACAGAATACGCAAGAAACTATTGTCTTCGAATGAGAGTGTTTCAGCCATTGCAAAAACCTGGCGGATAAAAATTCCAGCATAGAATATATACAACAATCCAAATGTTGCCGTAAACAATCGAATAAAGACCGTTACGATATTAAGATTGGTGATTGTTTCGACAAAGGTTTCCATTACTCCATAAGTTTATTAATAATCGAGACAATTTCTACAGGCTCAGGAACAGCGTGAAACTCAATATTCTGCTCCTCACCTGCTGTTTGCACAAACACATCGCCATATTGAAAAAGTGATCGAGCAAAGCCAGACGTACGCTCCGTCACATCCGTAATCTTTGCAAGAGACGTTCCAGCAATCTGTTTTCGAACAATCATCATAAAATCCACATCAAGTATGCGCTCGTTTGTCACAATACCCACGTTGTACATCCACTTAAAAACTTGCCAAAATATATAGCTAAAGGCCATACTCAAGAAAAAGATGTTAATTACAATAAGTTCAGCAGGTGTCACATATTGGGCAAGAGGGTAATCAATCACAAGAGGAATTACACCTAAAAGGACTGTGAACAAAATATGTGGAACGAGGGTTATGGGATGCGCCCTCACAAGGAGCAGTATAACCTCATTTTCATGCTGTGTTTCAAATCGAGCAACAGGGCGAATACAGAAAGAATTGAGGAGTTTTGATGCGGGCTGGGCTTTCACTAAGTCCGAGTTCATGGACATAGTATAGCATGTTACGTTGCAGGGGGTTGAAGAGCCAATCTGAGAAAGATGTGAAGTCAAAAAAAAATGCCCTGGCCATGACCTATTGTCCCCTGGTGAGTATCGTCGGCGCTATTTGGTTTCACGTCTTTGTTCGGAATGGAAAAAGGTGGTTCCCAAATGCTCAAATGACCAAAGCAATGCTATTGTAGCACACCAAATCATGATTGTCTAGAAGAAAATCGAGGGGAATTATCGATACATAACAGGCTTCTCCTCGGGAGCAAGAATGAGGCTGATTCGGCGCTGTTTGACATCGATCTTTTCGATATACACTGTCATCTCTTTGCCAATCTCCAACTCTCCAACACCCTCGAGCTTGGATACGTGGATAAGACCTTCGATGCCTGGTTCGAGTCGCACAATATAGCCATAGCGCTCTTTACGGACAATCTCACCCTTGACCTCTTTGTCCTTTGGATACTTTTTATCCAATCCTTCCCATGGATCATTTTCCAATCGCTTGATTGAGAGGTTAAGCTTCAAGTTCTCTGCATTCTTTTCCACAACGACCACCTCAACCTCATCACCAACATGGAGATGTTTGCGTGGGTCCGAAACCTTCTGCCAAGAGATCTCTGAGATGTGGATAAGACCTTCGATCTTGTTTACTTCACAAAATGCACCAAAATCAGAGAATCCAATGATGGTTGCGGTATGTTTGTCACCAACATTGATTTCATCGAATTTCTTCTTGATGTCTTTGTAGGAAATGTTGAGTGCCGATGCTTTTTGGGACACAACAAGTCGATTCTTTTCACGATCGTCCTCCAATACTTTCACCTTGATTTTCTGTACAACAAGAGCTTCAGCCATCTTGTTGAGGTCTTATGTGAGTTTAAGTTTGTGGATAAATCCTCGAATTCCCATGAATTCAATAAAGACTCCGCCCTTGCCATACTCTCCAGCAACAACTTCTATTTCTTCCTCGTTCTTCTGCTTTTCTTCCAAGATATCCCACTTTCCTTTTTCAAAGAAAGATCGCATGGATACTACAGGAAAGCCTTCTTTTGCTTCTTCAACAACCACCTTTACTGGTGTGGTGTCGCCAAGCTTGAGATAAGGCATGTATGTTGGGAGCTCTTGAGCCTCTAGACTACCCAAAACAGCATAGGATTTCCAGCCAATATCGAAAACGATGCCTTTTTTAGAGATGTCGATAATCTTTGCATCAATGATGCTTCCTTTTTTGGGTGGATGTACAGTTCCAAGACTGAGCAATTCGTCCATTGACGTAGCTGTTGCTTTTTGCTCCTTTGGAGCCTTTGCCGTCTTTGGAGGTTTTACTGACTTTTCTACAGGAGAAGCCACGACCTTTTTGGCCTTTGTTGAAGTTTTAGATGGCATGGATAAGCTCCCTCCTTACGTTCATGTGGGATACTATACCAAATACTTTCTCATTTTGCAATTCATTCTCTGTACTGTATGGCCTCAGCAATGTGATTTTCGTGTATTTCCGATTGTGTCTCAAGGTCTGCAATGGTACGAGCAAGACGAATGATGGAAAAGTAAGCCCGTGCTGAAAAACCAATCCGCCTGTAGGCTGTAACGAGAAGCTTCTTTGCATCCTGTGTCATAGGACAGATGTGATCCATGAGGTCATTGGGTATGTGTGAATTCAAAATGCCATCAGATCCTTGTCGTTCTTTTTGAATCAGCCGCGCCCGTGTAATACGTTTACGAGCATCTTCAAGTCGAAATACAGCCTCTTTATTGATATCGTCATACCCTACATCATTCATAAACAGATGCATATCAAAACGATCGCGCAGTGGACCGGATACCTTTCTGGCGTAACTTGTAATCGCCTGTTGTGTACAGGTACATACTTTTGTAGGATGACCCATGTATCCACACGGACACACATTCCCCGTCGCAATAACCATACACCTCGCAGGTAGACGCATGTGCTTCTGTCGGAAAACAATCGATACGCACGCATCGTCAAGAGGTCTCCGGAGTGAATCGAGAACTGATTTTCTAAAAAGAGGAAGCTCGTCTAGATACAATATGCCTACATGAGCTCGGGTCAATTATAAAATCTAACATCTTGCACCACCTCCAATCAACCCTTTCTCCGAGATAGAGTTTGGAGGTGTAATAAATGGTCGTTTGAGTCTCTGCTGAGCCACAGGTTGTAAAACTGATTGAATGGCAAGCATTTCGTAATACTCCTCTTCTTGAATGGGAGGGAGCAAATGGGGAGAACATCTTGCAAGAAGTGTTTTCCCCACCCCGGGAGGCCCTTTGATATACATGTGGTGCCCACCAGCAAGCGCTATTTCCAATGCACGTCGAGCTTGAAACTGTCCCTGAATTGGAAGCAAAACGCGGTTTTCTACATCGCACATGTCACTCCACGATGTCAATCGGCGATCGCTGAGCAATTGAGAATTTCGCAGATGAGAAACCACGTCAGACAATGTCCGGACTGGTACAATGACGCATCCAGATATGGTAGATACACTATCAATAGTTTCAAAGGGAACAAAGAGCGCTCGTATGCCCTGTTGTTTCGCATAGAGCGCTATAGGCACAACTCCCGGGATGGGGGCAACACTCCCGTCCAGAGACAACTCACCCACACACAAGATATTGTCAATTGCTGAGGGTGAAATCAATCCAGCTGAAACTAATAATCCCACAGCAATTGGCAAGTCAAAATGTCCACCTCGCTTGGGATAATCCGCGGGTGCAAGATTTACTGTTATCCGAGCAGATGGCAGTTTAAACCCTGATTGTCGAATTGCAGATCGAACACGCTCCTTGGATTCTGCTACAGATTTGTGTGGCAGGCCCACAATCTTAAAATTTGGAAATGAGCGACGAGAAAATTCTATTTCTACATCCACACCATACCCTTCGATTCCCACAACTGTTGCTGATCGCACTTTGGTGAACATATGCTGAGTCTATAGAAGCGAGATGAAAAAATTGTGAAATCATCATCGAGCTAAAACACACATGCAAACTTTACATACACCTGCTGAATAGAGTGTTTGAGCAGCCTCCTTCATCGTTGAGCCTGTTGTCCATACATCATCAACCAAAATCACACCATATGGCTTAGTTGCCATCGGCACACACTCAAATGCATTCTGCACATTTCGAATCCTATCCCGGCGCGTCAGGGTGGCTTGTTGCGCTGTTCTTTTTACCCTTACCAATAGATTCCTATGCATGGGAATTGCAAGTTTCCGTGCAACATGATTACCAATAACTTCAGCCTGATTGAACCCGCGCTCTTTCAAGCGAGTATGATGCAAAGGGATTGGCACAACAACCCACTCATTGACTCCGACTGTCCACAGTCTCATTATTTTCCACATATCGTCTGGAGCAATGTGCGCTACACTCTCCAGCACAGCTCTCACAGAAAAGAACTTACCCGCACGTATGCTTTTTTTCACAATTCCTTCATACCTAAAAGCGCTGATAACTTTTCCACTTGAGGTGTCTTCAACAATAACATGAGGCACAATTAATCGGACGCACGACGCACACAATACAGACCCTGTCTTCCTACATGAGAAACAGTATGAAGGTAGCAAGATAGATATAAGAGATGACAAGAACACGTGCTCAATGTACACGAAGAAGATGAAATCTAGATGAAAAGGTCGGGGCGTCTTTCTTGTGTGATGCGAAATGCTTGCTCAATACGCCAAGCACGAATGAGTACGGGATTTCCAGAGAGTAGCACATCTGGTACAGGGTCTCCTTCAAACATTTGAGGACGCGTATAGTGAGGATATTCAAGAAGCACTAACCCACTGAGCCCTTTCTTGCGAGCCTCTTGTATCTCCTCTGCATTTCCCACTATCTTTTCAAGCTCATCAAGCGATACAGTAAAAAAACTCTCTTCTTGCGAGGCCTCTTCTTTTTTCAATACACCTTTGAGTAGCCTCACTACCGAGTCAACAATAACCCCCGCGACTAGCTCCCCACCAGTCAGGACGTAATCCCCCAATGAAATCTCCTCATCAATTTCCTTCAAAACACGCTCATCCATTCCTTCATAATGACCTGCAACAATAATCAATTCAGGCTTCTGAGACAATTCGATTGCTTTCTGCTGAGAATATACCTGTCCTCGAGGTGATGTAGACAAAACACATGAGTGGTTTGTACGTACGGATCGAATTGCCTGAAGCATAGGCTCTGCCATAAGCACCATGCCCGCCCCACCGCCATACGGCCGATCATCCACTGTTTTATGCATGTCTGTTGTGAAATCGCGGGGATTCACAAAATCAATTGAGACACATCCTTGCTCTTGAGCACGCTTAATGATGCTATCCTGCAGAAATCCTGCAAACATGTCTGGAAAGAGGGAGATAATGGTAATTTTCATAGAGATAGTATAATACAGTTGTGAAAAAAATCATTATTGGATTGATACGACTGTATAAATCAACATGGGTGTTACGCGAACCACTGGTGCGTATGTTTAGTATTTCTCACGTTTCAAATGAACATCTGCAATGCCGTTTCTACCCCACATGTTCTGTCTATGCCGTCGAGGCTCTTGAAAAACATGGTGTGGTTCGTGGAGGAGTGATGGCTCTTTGGAGGATTGTGCGTTGCAACCCTTGGAACAAGGGCGGATTTGATCCTGTAAAGTAGCTGTTGGTTTGTCATAATAGGCTAAATTTGATATACTACCACGAGCATCCGGCTCAATCGTTGACAAGGAGTTGATCTCATGACTCATGTGGTTTTCGGGTGTGACACTTGTAGAACATGCTTTGCCACAAGAGAAGAAGCAAGGGCTTGCCAAGCCCTAGGCGAGCCTCCAGTACTGGCAAGTCTCGGGGACGAGATTGGCAACTTCGGCACGATTGTTCAAATCAACTTCGCACGCAGGACAACCAAAAACGGAATACCGTATCACGACGTGCGATACACTTTGGATGCAGGGTACCGCGTCTACCATGTTTTCAACCCTGGTATGAGGAGACTTCTGGAAACAGCGAGGGGCAACCGCCCTACAACTTCATAGCCTGCACACCGCGTGCAGACACATGTGAAGGAGTAGCACGAGTGGTCTGCCACTTCACATCTTTTTATTCTTACCACAACAAGCTTTCGGTTACATAAGTACAAAATAGATATGAGCGATCATATCGTGAAAATAGTGAATCGGGCAGAAGATGTCCAGCAGAATTCTGAAGATACACACAGCAAGCTTAGACGAAAAAGCGTGGGGTTCGATCCTAAGATCATCCCCCCACGCAAAGTTCTCCACCCTCATCCCCCAGAAAGGTAGCGATGCACCTTGTAGAGCATGAAGGCAATGAGGCCAATGACAACCAGAATCGCGATCGCGATCGGCATGTCTTCAACAACGGCATCTGCCTCTCGCTTTGCATCCTCTCCTAACATTCCCATCATTCCCATTGCGAGGAACTCTGGCTGTGCAAGGAACAGATAACGCAAACATCCGCGGTTGTTGTCGTTCATAATACCTCCTTATTGGTTATGGAC